>JBKJQC010000378.1:0-4263 GCA_046593995.1 Polyangiales bacterium | reverse complement strand
CACTCGGCGGTGGTGATCCGGCCAGGCGAGATCCGTTCGCGGACCTCGTCGTCGAGGATCTCCGCGGAGGTCCCCGGCAACGATCCGAGCCCGACGTCGCGCAGCGCCGCGAGGTAGTCGTGGAAGGTCATCCCGCTGAGGCCGGCGCCGTACTTGATCTCCTCCGGCGAGAACGCGTGCACGTGCAGCTCGGGCGCAGCGGCCTTCACCGCGCGACAGAGGTCGATGTAGTAGCGACCCTCCATCCCGGGCGCGAGACCCGCTTGGATGCAGATCTCCGTCGCGCCGAGAGCGCGCGCTTCGACCGCGCGCCGTACGACCTCGTCGAGGTCGACCCAGTACGACTCCCCCGAGCGTCGTGCGCGCGAGAACGCGCAGAACTTGCAGGACTTCACGCACACGTTCGTGAAGTTGACGTTGCGGTTCACGACGTAGGTGACGGCGTCGCCGACCTGCGCGTGACGGAGCCGATCGGCGGTCACGCGCAGGGCTTCCAGATCCGCGCCCTGCACACCACACAACGTGACGGCGTCTTCGACGGAGAGCTCCGCGCCGGCGAGCGTGCGGTCGAGGATGTCCCTCGCCCGAGTCATGACGCCATCCGCTCGGCCACGTCGCGCATGTTGCCCACGAGCGACGGATCGACGAAGTCCGCACGGGTCGCGAACGCGTCGTGGATCGGGAGGCGCGGTCGCAGCTCGAACCCGGCGCGCGCGCACGATGCGGCGAGCTCGGCGAGGTGCGGCCACGGATGCTCGGGATTGATGTAGTCGGGCGTCACCGGGGAGATGCCGCCGAAGTCGTTGATGCCCGCAGAGAGGAGCGCGCGCGTGCTCCCGGGCGAGAGGTTCGGCGGCGCCTGGACGACAATCTCGTCGTCGAGGATCAGCCGCGCGGCGGCGATGGTGATCAAGAGCTCCTGCTCGGTCGGATCCGGCGCGCGCGCCATCGCGATCTCCGGCTTCGCGCGGAAGCTCTGCACGATGACCTCCTGGATGTGGCCGTAGGCGCGGTGCACTCGCCGAATCGCCAAGAGCGCCTCGATGCGCTCGCGGGGCGTCTCCCCGATGCCGATGAGGATGCCCGTGGTGAACGGGATCTTCAGCGATCCTGCCTCGCCGATCATCCGCAGCCGACGCTCCGGTCGTTTGTCCGGCGCGAGATGGTGCGGCATGCCCGGCTCGCAAAGCCGCGCGCTGGCGCTCTCGAGCATGAGCCCGAGGCTCGCGTTCGAAGGACGCAGCGCGCACATGTCCTCGAGATCGAGGATGCCGGCGTTGGTGTGCGGGAGGAGCCCGTGCTCGAGGGCGCGAAGGCAGGCCCAGCGCACGTACGACACGGTGGAGTCATGGCCCCACGACGCGAGGAGCCGGCGGTACGCGTGCGAGCTCTTCTCGGGCTTGTCGCCGAGACAGAGCAACGCCTCGGCGCACCCCTGCGTGCGTGCGAGTGCGAGCGATGCCTCGACCTGATCGGGCGTCATCGTCCACGCGGCCGGATCGTCCGGATCCTTGCGGAACGAGCAGTAGCCGCAGCGGTTCCGACAGAGGTTGGTGAGCGGGAGGAACACCTTCGGCGAGTAGGTGACGCGGCGTCCGTAGACGCGCTCGCGGAGCGCCCCGGCGGCCTCGATCAGCCGAGCGGCGGGGAGCTCGAACAACGCGAGCGCGTCGGCGTCCGAGAGCGCGTTCCCCCCGATGCGAGCTTCGAGCATCACGCCCTCGTCTCGCGCGAGAGCCGCGAGAAGCGCGCGACGTGGTATGGCTCGGCGCCGAAGCAGGTCGAGGCGACGCGGGCACGCTGGAGGTAGAACCCGATGTCGTGCTCGTACGTCACGCCGATCCCGCCGTGCATCTGCACCGCATCGCTCGCCACGTGGACGAAGACACGCGACAAGCGCGCCTTTGCCGCGCTCGCGATCAGCGGCAAATCGGGGCGGTCGTCGTCGATGGCCTGGAGGGCGTCGGCGACGATGGAGCGCGAGAGCTCGAGCTCGCAGTACATCCACGCGGCGCGATGCTTCAGCGCCTGGAACGAGCCGATGGGGACGCCGAACTGCTTCCGCACCTTCAGGTACTCGATGGTCCGCTCGAAGGCCGCGAGCGCGCCGCCGAGCATCTCCGCGGAGAGCGCGATCGCCGCGCGGTCGAGCACGCGGTCGAGGGTCGCGCCGTCGCCGACGAGGGTCTCCGTCTCCACGGCGTCGAAGCGAATCCGCGCCGCGTTGCGTGCGTCCACCTGCATCGTGCGCTCGACCGTCACACCCGGCGCGTCGCGACGCACGAGGAAGAGCGCGACGCCGCTTTCCGTCTGCGCGCTCACGATCAACAACTCCGCGACGTGGCCGTCGAGCACGAAGCGCTTCTCGCCCGTCAATCTTGCGGGAGATCGATGGCCGCGCGCGGTGCGCTCCGCGCGCATCGAGACGGTGCGCGCGTGGTGGGGACCCTCTTCGTGCGCGAGCGCCACGAGCCGCTCACCGGAGGCGATTGCGGGGAGGAGCTCCTCTGCGAGCGAGACGTTGCCTCCGAGCGCGATGGCGGAGCCTGCGAGCACCACGCTCGACAAGAACGGATGCGGCGCGAGCGTGCGCCCGAGCTCTTCGAGGACGATCCCGAGCTCCGCGTAGCCGAGGCCGGCGCCGCCGAAGCGCTCCGCGACGGGGATCGCGGGCCAGCCGAGCGCGGCCATCTCGCGGTGGAGCTCGCGCGAGAAACCGATCGCGTGTCCTTCTGAATCGGCCGCATCGCGCAGCGCGCGCAGCTCGGCGACCGGGGTGCGCGTGCGCGCGAAGTCCCGCGCACTCTTGCGCAGCGACGCTTGCTCCTCGGTGTCGACGAGTCCCATCGCCTACTCTCCCGAGCCCGAGGGCAGACCTAGAACGCGTTTCGCGATCACGTCGAGCTGGATCTCGGACGTGCCACCTTCGATCGAGCTCGCGCGCGAACGGAGCCACAGGCGCGTGCGACGGAGCTCGTCGTCCTCGAAGCCGGGGCCTTCCCACCCGAGCCCCTGGGTGCCCGAGATCTCTACCGCGAGCTCCTTCTTCCGCTTCGTGAGCTCGGTGCCGTACAGCTTGAAGATCGAGGTCTCGGCGCCTGGGGACCGCTGCGCAGCGCTCCGTCGCAGCGTGAGGCGGAAGGCCATCGCGTCCATCTCGACCTGCGCGATGCGGTGCGCGAATGCGGGATCCTCGTCGACCCCGTAGCGTCGCGCGAGATCCTCGAGCTTCTCGTCCTCGTCGCTCGACCGGTCCCGCATCCGCGAGATGAGCGCGCGCTCGTGGGCGAGGACCGCTTTTGCGATCGTCCACCCTTGGTTCGGCGCTCCGACCATGTTCCGCGCGGGGACGCGCACGCCGTCGAAGAAGGTCTCGCAGAACACGGACGAGCCGCTGATCAGCCGGATCGGACGCACCGACACGCCGGGCGTCGCCATGTCGATCAAGAGGAAGCCGATCCCATCGCGCTTGGGCGCGCTCGGATCGGTCCGCACGAGGCAGAAGATCCAATCCGCGGAGTTGGCCTGCGAGGTCCACACCTTCTGGCCGTCGACGACGTATTCGTCGCCGTCCAAACGCGCGCGCGTCGAGAGGCTCGCGAGGTCGGAGCCGGCGCCGGGCTCGCTGTACCCCTGACACCAGCGGATCTCGCCGCGCGCCATCTTCGGCAGGTGCTCGCGCTTCTGCTCTTCGCTCCCGAACTCGAGGAGGGCAGGGGCGAGGAGCCAGATCCCGAGGCTCTTGAGAGGAGGACGACACCCGACGCGAAGCAGCTCTGCGTCGAGGATCTTCGCGTCCTCCGCCGACAAGCCCGCGCCCCCGTACTCGCGCGGCCAGCGCGGCGCGGTGTATCCGCGCTCGGCCATGCGATCGAGCCACAGCTTGGCGTCGGGGCTCCACGTCGCCTTGCTACCGCCCCACGGCTCGTCGCGGTCCTGCACGATCGGCGTCCGCATCGACGCTGGACAGACGGACTCCAAGAAGGCGGCGACCTCTTCCCGAAAGGTCACGGTCGACCTCCGAGCACTCGGATTGAACACGGAGGCACGGAGGCGCGGAGGCTGAGAGTGTGCTGCCGCGGGCTTCGCACCGCGCGGTCTCCGCTCACGCAAGCAGAATGGAAGTCGTGTGTGGCGAGAGGAGGATCTCGCCGAGAGGAGCCGTGAGGCGCTGACGCGACGGCCGGCAGACTGCTCGGACCTCCGTGCCTCCGTGCCTCCGTGTTCAATCGGGTCATGCGCGCGCCTTTGCGAGCTCCATGG
>JBKJQC010000031.1:0-12934 GCA_046593995.1 Polyangiales bacterium | reverse complement strand
TTGACGCGCTCCTTGAAGGCCTCCGAGTCGATCTCGGCCTGACGCTCGGCCTGCAAATACTCCCACTTGGCCATCATCTCGGGGTTGCCGCCGAGGATGATGTCCGTTCCGCGTCCGGCCATGTTCGTCGACACGGTGATCGCCGCCTTGCGACCGGCCTGCGCGACGATGAAGGCCTCGCGCTCGTGGTGCTTCGCGTTCAGCACCTCGTGCTTGATCCCCTTCTTCTCGAGGAGGCGCGCGATGGCGGCGCTCTTCTCGACGGAGACCGTGCCGACCAGGATCGGGTTCCCCTTGCCGTGGTACTCCTCGATCTCCTGCATCACCGCGGAGAACTTCTCTTTTTCCGTCTTGTAGACGACGTCTTGGTAGTCCTGCCGGATGATGGGCTTGTTCGTCGGGATCGGGATGACCTCGAGGTTGTACGTCTTGTGGAACTCTTCGGCCTCCGTCATCGCGGTGCCGGTCATCCCGCCGAGCTTCTTGTAGAGGCGGAAGAGGTTCTGGAAGGAGATCGTCGCCATCGTGCGGTTCTCCTCTTGGATCCGCACGTGCTCCTTCGCCTCGACGGCCTGGTGGAGACCATCGCTCCAGCGACGGCCCGGCAGCACGCGGCCGGTGAACTCGTCGATGATGAGGATCTTCCCGTCCTGCGAGACCATGTAGTTCACGTCGCGCCGGTAGAGCGTGTGCGCGCGCAGACACTGGTTGAGGATGTGGAGCGAGTCGAGATGCTTCGGCTCGAAGAGGTTGTCGATGTCGAGGAGCTCCTGCGCGGTGTCGACGCCCTCGTCGGTGAGCGTGACCGAGTGGGCCTTCTCGTCCACGACGTAGTGCTCGTCCTTGCGGAGCTTGGGGATGATCTCGTTGATCGACTTGTACTTCTGCGACGCCGGCTCGCCCTGACCGCTGATGATGAGCGGCGTGCGCGCCTCGTCGACGAGGATGGAGTCGACCTCGTCGACAATCGCGAAGTTGAGCTCGCGCTGCGCGTACTCGAGCGCGCTGAACTTCATGTTGTCGCGGAGGTAGTCGAACCCGAACTCGTTGTTCTGGCCGTAGGTGATGTCGGCCTTGTAGGCCTTGCGCTTGTCCTCGTCGTTCTGCTGGTTGACGACGACGCCGGTCGACTGGCCGAGCCAGTTGTAGAGCCGCGACATCCACTCGCAGTCACGGCGCGCGAGGTAGTCGTTGACCGTGACGACGTGGACGCCCTTGCCGCTGAGCGAGTTCAGGTAGCAGGGGAGGGTCGCGACGAGCGTCTTCCCCTCGCCGGTGCGCATCTCGGCGATCTTGCCGCCGTGGAGCACCATCCCGCCGATGAGCTGGACGTCGTAGTGGCGCATCTTCAGTGACCGGATGCTCGCCTCGCGGCAGACGGCAAAGGCGTCGACGAGGATGTCGTCGAGCGACGCTCCATTGTCGAGCTTCTGCTTGAACTCTGGCGTCTTGGCCTTGAGCTGCGCGTCCGTGAGCTTCTTCATCGCCTCTTCGCGGCCGTTGATGGCGACGACGAGGGGCTTGAGCTTCTTGAGATCGCGGTCGTGCTTGGTGCCGACGAACGTTTTGACGAACCACTCGAGCATGTAGGTCGTGTAGGTAGCCACCACCGGGCCGGAGCGCAAAGGGGGACTTGCGTCGGCCCCGTCCGCCGGCGTCCGCCGGTGCCGCCGGCGGCCCGGTCCACAGGAAGACGAAAAGGGGCGTGTTTCCTAGCCGTCGAGCTCCCGGCGCGATCCCTGCTGAGGGCGACCCGCATGGCTCGTTGGGACCGCGCGCTCCGGAGACTCTGTCGGGACGTGCCCCTGCGCGTGTTGGGCTTCCTCCGTCACGTCGCCCCGGCCAGCATCCCCTCCGATCTGACGGTGGTCACCGAGGACGATGCCCGTCTCGAGGTGCCGGCACTGGAAGCCGATTGGATCCTACGCTCCGACGACGACGACATCGTCCACGTCGAGTGGCAGGGATATCGCGATCCGGACTTCCTCGATCGGGTGTTCGCGTACCACTTGAATCTCGTGCTGCGACATCCAGGCAAGCGCGTGCGGACGATCGCGGTGTGGCTCACGCGTCCCCGGGCAGCAGCCCGCGTGCGCAAGATCGTCCGGAACCGAGTCTCGATCGAGGTCGTCACCATCGTCGTCCCCGACCTCGACGCGCGTGACCTCGTGTCGAGCGGGTCGGCATTCCTCGCGCCGGCCGCCGCCGCCGGCGGGTGGAGCGAGCGCGAGCTCTGCGAGGCGGTCGCGGCTGCGATGTGGGACGCCACGACATCGGAGGTCGCGGTCGCGCTCGTCGCCGCGGCATCCCGAGGGAGATACCGTATGATGAGGGAAGCCATGCAACGCGTTGGACAGGCCGAACCAGTGCTCATCACCGACTTGATCGACATCGGATTCGATCAGGGACGCGAGAAGGGACGCGAGGAGGGGCGCGAGGAGGGGCGCGAGGAGGGGCTCGCATCGTTGCGCGCAGCGATCTTCCAAGTCGCGGTCGCGAGGGCGCTCACGGTTGCGGACGAGGTGCGCGCGCGCATCGAAGGAGAGCGCGATCCCCATCGCTTGCGCGAGTGGATCGCGCGCGCCGCAGTCCAGGCGGAGGCGCCGCTGTCGATAGACGACTGACCGTTCGTACCCTGTGCCGCGGGCACCGAGTGCTCGAACGACACGGCTGGGGCCGTCGAGCTCACGGCGCGATCCTGCTGAGGCCCACGCGCATGGCTCGTTGGGACCTCGGAGGTTTCCGTCAGACCGCAGGGCTCCGGGCTCCGCTTGCACATACGTACGGCGGGGTTATCGTGTACGTACGATGATCAAGCGCCTCGCGAGGACCGGCAACAGCGTCGCGCTCGTCCTCGACAAGCAGCTGCTCGAGGCCGCGCACCTCGATCCGGACGGCGAGGTCGAGGTCTCCACGAACGGGCGCGTCATCGTCATCGCACCGGTTCGCAGCAAGCGGGAGACCGAGAAGTTCAAGCGCGCAGAGGAGCGGATGCACGTCAAGTTCGCCGGCGCGTTCACCCGCCTCGCCAAGTGAGCCTGCGGTTCCTCGGCCTCGACGAGGTCATCGCGCTGCACGAGCACCAGACGGAACGCTACGGCGGCGCCGCGGGTATCCGCGACCTCGGGCTGCTCGAGGCGGCCGTCGCCGCGCCCGAGGCGTCGTACGCGGGCGAATACCTGCACGCGACGCTCCCCGAGATGGCCGCGGCCTATCTGTTCCACCTCGTGCAGAATCATCCCTTCGTCGACGGGAACAAGCGCATCGGCGCGGCCGCGATGATCATGTTCGTGTACCTGAACGATCGCGACCTCGACTGCGACGAAGACGCGCTGGTCGAGCTCACCGTGGCGGTGGCCAGCGGGCAGCGAACGAAGGCGGAGATCGCGGTCTTTCTCGCTGAACGCATCGCGTAGGGCGTTTCCCCTCGAAGAGGCTCAGACGACGAGCTTCACTTCGGCCGTCTCGTCGTCGCCGGGCGAGCCGCGCTCGGCCTGCTTCAACAAGCGCCAGATGTGTCGACCCAGCACGTCGATGTCCGTCGACGCGAACTGCTCTCCGCCGAACTGGTGGATGATCTTCGTCTGGCTCTCGAGGATGAACGCGTCCTGCTGGAACACGCGCAGGGCGAGCGGCTTCACGAACGGCTTGATCAACCAGCCGGGGAGGCGGCTCTTGAAGCTCACGACCGCGTAGATGCGGGTGACGAAGTCGGAGATCGGGGTCATCACCGAGTCGACGAGCAGGTGGTTCTCGGTGCCGATGCGGTACTCGACCTGTGCGATGGAGGGGAGGAGGAAGCGGTCGTAGTGGGTCACCATGCCGCCGGAGGGCGAGAGGATCTTCGCGATCACACCCCCGGGGCGCGGCTCGCCGACGTACTCGGCTTCGACCATGTCGGGCGTGCGACGGATCTTCGCGGTGATCTCGATGCCGCGGCTGTCGGTGCGGAAGAGGCCCTTGTGCAGGAACGCGGTGTGCGGGACGTCGAGCGCGTTCTCCGCGGCGGAGTACATCGACGAGTTGGCCTCGACGACCTGCTTCACCGTCGTGTAGCCGCTCGACCCTTCGAGCGCGAAGCGGTGCGGCTTCGACTCGGGCATCCACCCCGGCTCGGTCGCGAGCGACGAGTAGACCCAGATGTAGCCTTGCTGCTCGATCGTAGGGTACGACGGCGCGCGGCGCGCCTTGCCGGAAGGCTCACCGACGTACGACGGGATCGCGCGGCACTCGCCGCCGCGATCGAAGCGCCACCCGTGATAGGCGCAGCGCAGCGTCCCGTCGGTCGCGACGTCGCCGAGCGAGAGCGGCACGTTGCGATGCGGACAGCGATCGATGAGCGCGCCGGGATCGCCGTTCGCGTCGCGAAAGAGCACGAGGGGGACGCCCTGGATCGTCCGGCCGATCGGCTTGTGGCGCAGCTCCTTCGACGTGCATGCGATGAACCAGTGCGCCGAGAGCTTGACGACGGACGCGCGCCCCTTCCCGCGGGGCGGAGCGAGAACGGCCTGCACGCCCTGCGTGAGCGCCGACGTCTCGAGGTCGGGCGGAGCGCTGTCGCGCGCGAGAACGGGGAGCGAGGACATGTGAGAGTCGACAGTCTTCAGTCTTCAGTCGTCGGCTGCGAGACGAAAGATTCTCTCTCGGACGACTGACGACTGACGACTGACGACCAGCGTCTCGCCCGCCCCGTGGCGTCAGGCGGACTTCGCTCCCGCTTTCGCCTTGCCGGGCTTCTTCTCGCTGCGCTCTTTCTTCGCGCGACGCTTGTCCGAGAGCACCTTCTTGATCTTGAAGTCGAGCTCCGGGAACTCGAACGGCTTGTCGATCGACTCGTCGGCGCCGTAGAGCGGCGAGGTCAGCGAGTTCAGCGTCTCGCCGATGCCGGTCAGGACGATGACCGCGGTGTCGCGGAAGATGTCGTCCTCGCGCACGGCTTTGCAGACTTCCCAGCCGCTCTTCCCGGGCATCATGACGTCGAGGATCATCAGATCCGGCAGCTCTTTCTTGGCCAACGCGAGCGCCATGTCGCCATCGGTCGCCTCGACCACCTTGCACTTCAGGCCGCGCAGGTGACGGGTCACCAGCGCGAGCATGTCGGGGTCGTCGTCGGCGACAAGGATGACGGGCACTTCTTCGGACATCGAGTGTGATTAGGCCGCGCTTCACGCGTCCGGGTCAAGGCTCGTCCGCTTCCGATGCGGTACTGCGGGCGGATCGAGGGCGGGGATCTGGCCTGGAGAGCACCGCGAGCACGTCCTCACGTTCGACACGCACGCCGCGAGCGCGCTGCGCGGCCCCGGCGAGGGCGGCCTCGAGCTCCAGATCGTCGCCCGGCCACGGGTGCTCGATCAGCACCGCGAGCGCGGCCGGCGCGAGGCCGAGCGGCGCGGATCGCAGCGCTTCTCCGAGCGAAGCGAGGCGATCGAGCGCCAAGGCGTGGAGATCCTCGATGCGGCGGGCGAGCGGCGGGACGCGGAGCGGCGCCTCGCGCAGGTGGCCGAAGAGCGCGGCGTCGAGCGCGTCGCGCAGGCGCGAGAGATCGTCGCCGTCGGGATCGTCGGTCGGGAGCGCGAGCACCACGCGCAGCTCGACGGGGGTCGGATCGCGCCCGGGGCCTTCGCGGAAGGAGAGCGCGGAGACGAGCCGTCGCTGCGCCTCGCGCGGCAACGAGGCCGCCGACGTGATCAAGAGCGTGCCTCCGCGCGCGAGCTCGATCGGCGAGGCGTCGGGATCGCCCCACGCCTTCGGGTCGCGCGTCGCATCGGCGATGTGCAACGGGCCGCGCGCGCTCGACGAGCGCGCGTGCAGGCGTGCCATCCAAGGCGCGGGATCGCTGCCCGGACGATGCGTGATCACGAGATGATGGCGCGACGGCGCGAGCGCGTCGATCTCGGCGAGGAGCGCGCGGGCGGCCGGCGCGTACCCTCCCGCGCCGCGGGCCTGCAGCGGACGCGCGGTCGCGGCCACCGCAGCCGACAGTCGCGACTCGCGGTCGTGCGCGCGGTCGAGCACGACCTCGACCTCGCGCGCCCGGAGCTCGGCGCGATGCGCGCGCGCCGCCGCACGCGCGAGCGCGGCCTCGAGCGACAGACGCATCGCGCACAGGCGCGCGATCACCCGGAGCGCGCGGCACTCGCGGAGGCCGAGCGAGCCGCGGATCGCGCCCCCCCGCGCGCTCCCGTGGCCGAGCGCGGAGACGTTCGCGCCTTCCGGGAGGACCAGGATGCCATCGAGCTCGCCGTCGACGAGCAGGCCGACGACGGCCGCGGCGTCACGATCCTCGCAGAAACGGAGCGCCGCGCGCAGATCGGGGCGGCGCACGCGGAGCGCGTCGAGCACCTCGGTGCGCACGACCCCGAGCGGCTCTTCGACGAGGAGGCGGAGGAGCTCCGCGGGGACGACGCGCGACACGGCGGAGGGGGCGTCGGGGTCGGGGACCGCCTCGACGCTCGGGAGCGGATCGCGCGTGCGCGGCTCGCCGGCGGCGTCGAGGATGATCTCCTTCAACGGTGAGAAGAGGATGCAGCGCGGCGCCGGAAGCCGCCCGAGCTCGCGGGGCGCCGGCTCTCCGGCGATGGTGCGCATCGCGCCGAGGACGCCCCGCGCGACCTCGCTCGGATCGCCTGCACCGGACGCGTCGCGCGCCTTGCCGATCGCCTTTCGCAGCGCGGCGGCGTGCGCTCCTTCGATGCCGATCGCGCGCGCGATCCGCGGCGCGAAGACGCCCAGCAAGAGGCCGAACCCGAACGCGATGACCCGCGATCGCTCGGGTGCGAGCGCCGTCGAGGTGGCCCCGACGAACGCGATCGTCAGGAGCAACCACGCGTTCCCGACGTTCGCCTGCGTGCGCACCGGATCCTCGACGCGATGGGCGACGAGGACGCCGACGGCGAGCGAGATCCCCGTCGCCGCGATCAGCGTCGGGAGGAGCGCGCCCATCACCGAGGCAGAGTGGAGCGGATCGAGGCCCGTCGCTGCGAGGATCGCGACCGGAAGGGCAAGCGTCGTGGACGCGAGCATCAGCTCGTGTCGCTCGCGGGCGCCGAGCTCGAGGCGACGCCGTCGTCCCGACGACACGGCGTGCCCGATCGTGAGCGCGACCGCCCCGACGAGCGCGAACGGCGCGGCGACCTGCGCGAGGAGGAACTCCTGCGGGAGGGCGGCGAAGACTGCGATCACGGAGACCGCGATCCACGCGGCGGAGACGCGCGCAGCGCTCGTCGCGATCTGCCCGCGCGGGGTGAGCCCGATCCCCCCGAGACCGCTCAGGCTCACGCCTGCACGAACGGCGCTCGCCGCCGCGAGGGCCCCCGCGAGCACCACCGCGATGACGAGCGAGACCGACGACGCCGAGCGCGACGCCGCCACCTGATGGAGGGGGATTCCGGCGGTGAGCGTCGCAGCCACCGCGGCCGAGGCCACGGCGGTCTTCGCGGGGACGCGCGCGTCCGCCCCGAGCTCGTCGAGCGGCGGCGTGATCCGCGCGAGCACGACCAGCGCGGAGACCCCGATGCCGGCGCGCACCCAGAGCGGGTGCGGCGAGTCGCGCATGACGACCGCCGCGGCATACGCGGTCGGCGCGAAGAGCGCGACCGAGCCGAGGAGCGTCCGCGGAGAGCGCGTGACCGCCACACCCTCGGCGCGCAGGTCGACCGGCGGATCGCCTTCTTCGGAGCCCTCTTCGGAGAATGGGACGTCGTCGCGCATCGGACCGCTTCACTTCGTCTTGGGCGTGCGCGCGCAGCGGAACCCGATCGACTTCGAGGCGTGGGTGCGAGGGTAGGCCGAGCGCGCCCAGGTGCGAAGCGCGTCCCAGCTCGTGTCGAAAGCGCCGCCGCGGACCCACGCGCGCGGACCTTCGCTCGGGAGCCCCTCGGCCGAGAGCACCGTCGGCGGCGGATCGCCGGCGGTCCATTCGGCGACGTTCCCCGCGAGGTGCAGGATCCCTTCGGGCGTCGCGCCCTTGTTGGGGGTCGTGACGGCGACCGGCTCGCTCGGCGGTGCTCCATCTCCGACGTCGAAGAGGGCCGTCTCCGTCGTCGGCTGGGTGTTGCCCCACGGGTACAAGCGGTCCTCGCGTCCGCGCGCAGCGAGCTCCCACTCGTCGTCGGTCGGCAGACGCTTGTCGTGATCGAACGCGCAGAAGCTCTTCGCGTCCTCGAACGTCACGCCGCGCACCGGCACCTCACCGTCGCCCTGCATGGTCGGCGCGCCGCACTTTCCCGCCGTCACACAGGCGGCATGACGCGTCGCCGAAACCTCGACCTTGTCCAACGCGAACGTGCGGAGGTCGACGCGGCGTCGCGGGCAGGCGGCCTTGTGCGCCGGATCGTTGATGGAACAATCCGTCCCCGCGTGGAAGGGGTGTGCGATGACGCAGACCTCGAGGTCGAGGAGCTGACCGCACGGGCCCAGGCTCGCGCTCGCGCTCGCGAAGGGCGCGGCCGAAGCCTTGACCGACGCCGACGGCTTCACCGACGCGCTCGGCTTCGCCAGCGGCGTGGGTTTGCCGGTCAAGAGACCCATCGTCGACGCCACGTACCCACCCGCGGCGAGCACCACGCCGACGGCGATGAACAACACCACGCTCCCACCGCGGGAGCGCTGCGACGGTCGCTCGCTCGAGCGCTCGCTCGATGTGGGGCCGGTCGCGAGCGGCGTGCGATCGTCGCGCATCTCGCGCACCTGGGGAGTCGGGACCGCGCCCGTCGGCGACGTCCCCGCAGGACCCGTCGGCGGCGAGGGCAAGGTCGCGGCGACGGCGAGCGAATGCTGCTCGACCGTCTTCGGAGCCCTCCCGTGGGCGCCGAGGCTCGGCGAAGGCAACGTGGCGCCCTCGGGGAGCGCCCCCGCGAGCGCGCGCGGCGCAGGGAGATCGCGCGTCGTATCGGGCGTTCCGGCGGGAGCGATGTGTCCGCGCGCGGCCTCCTCGAGCGCGCTCCAGAACGCGCGGATCGTGGGGAAGCGCTCGTCCGGGTGGATCGCGAGCGCCCGCTGCAGCACGTCGTCCACGGCGCGCGGGAAGCGGTCCGCATCGAGGACGTGCGCGAGCGTGGGGCGCTCCTTCGCGAGGCACGTCGCGAACATCACCTCGGTGAGCGTCTCCCCCTCGAAGGGCGCGCGCGCGGTGAGCGCGGTGAACGTCATCGCAGCGAGGGCGAACTGATCGGCGCGCTCGTCGACGGGACCGAAGTCCTTGCCGTACTGCTCCGGCGCCGCGTACCCGATCGAGAGCCCGCTCTCGCGATCGGTCGTGGTGCGCACGCCGAGCGGGCTCGCCCAGCGCGCGAGGCCGAAGTCGAGGACCTTCGCGTGGAGCCCGTCGTGAGCGGAGCCGATCATCACGTTGCCGGGCTTGAGATCGCGGTGCACGACGCTCTGCTCGTGCGCGTAGGCGATCGCGCTCGCCACCGGCCCCAGGATGCGGAGCGCGTCCTGCAGCGGCA
Source organism: Polyangiales bacterium (assembly GCA_046593995.1). Taxonomy (GTDB): domain Bacteria; phylum Myxococcota_A; class Polyangia; order Polyangiales; family JADJMO01; genus JALHOE01. Next base: position 3,485 of record JBKJQC010000031.1, on the reverse strand, counting down.
GCGCCGACACGCGCTCGACGTAGGCCGCGAGCGTCTCCCCCTCGATCCACTCGAGCGCGAGGAAGGGCGCGCCGTCCGGGAGGTGCGACGCGTCGGTCACGGCGACGATGGCCGGGTGCCGCAGCCGCGCGAGGAGCTTCGCCTCCTGCTCGAAGCGCACGCGTGCCTCGCTCGTCAGCATCTCCGACTTGAGGACCTTGATCGCGACCTTCACGCCGAGCGCGACGGCCTCGGCCTCGTACACGACGCCGAAGCCCCCCTCGGCGACGGCGCGGTGGATGGCGTACCGACGGTCGATCGTCGTGCCGACGATTCCGAAAGGATCACGCATCTCGGGTCGCACAGTCGTGAGGCTCGGCGAGGCCGTCAACATCCCCGATCGTGAACAGCGGCGCGTCCCAGGCGCGCGTCCCCCCGGATCCACCCCGGGAACGCGGCAAAATCGCTTGCGTCCTTGCGTGCGGAGGGCTTGGATTCACGCTTGGTGCCGATGCGTTTCGCGATCATGACCGCTGCTGCCGCGTTCGCCGGCTGCGCAGGCTCGATCGGCGACGTCGAAAAGGGCGGCGAGCCGGGGCAGACCACCCCTGCCGTGTGCGTCCGCGATCCGGGGCCGTCCCCCGTCCGACGGCTCGATCGCTTCGAGTACGACAACACCGTCCGCGATTTGCTCGGCGACGACTCCCGGCCGTCGCGTTCGTTCCCCGACGAGGAGGAGTCGTTCGGCTTCACCAACAACGCGTACACCCTCGGCATGAGCGCCGTCCTCGCGGAGCAATACATGTTCGCGGCGGAGGCGCTGGCCGCGCGCGCGAGCACCCGCCTCACCGAGCTCCTCCCCTGCGATCCGGCGACGATCGGCGAAGAGTGCGTGCGGCGCTTCGTCTTCGGGTTCGGTCGTCGCGCGTTCCGCAGGCCGCTCTCGGACGACGAGCGCGCGGACATGGTCGCCCTCTTCCACCGCGGGCGCGCCGCCTACGGCACTTTCAGCGGAGGCGTGAAGGTCGTCATCGAGGCGATGCTGCAGTCGCCGCAGTTCCTCTATCGCGTCGAGCTCCCGGGGAAGCCGGGCCCCGATGGCTTCGTCACCGTCGGTCCGTGGGAGACCGCGTCGCGTCTCTCATACCTGCTCTGGGGATCGATGCCCGACGAGGTGCTGTTCGAGGCCGCCCAGAAGCGCGCGCTCTCGACCCCGGCCGAGATCGAAGCGCAGGCGCGCCGCATGGTCGCGGATCCGAAGGCGCAGGTCACGGTCGCGCACTTCCATCGCGAGTGGCTCGAGCTCGGGAAGCTCGGCACCTTGCTCAAGGCGAAGGACGTCTTTCCGGAGTGGGACGCGAGCCTCGCCGCCGATCTCGAGACCGAGACGGCGCTCTTCCTGGACCGCGCGTTCTGGACGGGCGGCACGCTCGATGCGCTCCTCACGGCGCCGTACACGTTCACGAACGCGCGCCTCGCGAAGCACTACGGGATCCCCGTCCCCGAGGGGAGCGGCTTCCTCGAGGTCCCGGTCGATCCGGAGCAGCGCCTCGGCTTCCTCGGGCAGGGCGCGTTCCTCGCGTCACACGCGAAGCCGAACCAGGGCTCGCCGATCCATCGCGGCAAGTTCGTGCGCGAGAAGCTCCTCTGCGATCTGCTCCCGCCGCCGCCGCCCAACGTCCCGATCAAGCCGCCCGAAGTGGTCGCGGGCTCGACCGAGCGTGAACGATTCGACCAACACTCCGCGGACCCCGCGTGTCGCGGCTGTCATCGCCTGATGGATCCGATCGGCCACGGCTTTGCGCACTTCGACGGAATCGGCCGCTACCAGACGAACGATCAGGGCAAGGCGGTCGACGCGAACGGAGAGCTCGTCGATACGCTCGATGCGAACGGCCCGTTCCTCGGCGTCCCCGGCCTCGCCAAGGCGCTCGCGGGCTCGAAGCAGGTCCAGCAGTGCGTCGTCCGCCAGTGGTTCCGCTTCGGCTACGGCCGCTCCGAGACGCCGGCGGATAGGTGCACGCTCGCGACGCTCGAAGCGAAGTTCGTGGCCTCGGGGCGCGACGTGCGCGAGCTCCTCGTGCAGCTCGCCCTCACCGACACCTTCCGTCTGCGAAGGCCCGTCGCGTCGCCGCCGGCCGCCTCCACTGCACCGGGAGCTACGCCGTGAGCGAGCTCGCGCGTCGACAGTTCCTGCGTGGTGCGTTCGGCACCGCGATCGCGTTGCCGCTGCTCTCGTCGTTGCCCGGCCGTGCGCGCGCCGTGCCCCCCGCGTACCCGAAGCGCCTCGTCGCGATGTTCACGCCGCACGGGATCGTGCGGAAGGACTGGGGCATCACCGGCACCGAGACCGACTTCACGCTCTCCGGCATCCTCGCGCCGCTCGAGGCCTACAAGAAGCAGCTCCTGATCCTCAAGGACGTCGATCTCACCGTAGCCGGGGTCGGCGCGGGCGACGCGCACCAGCAAGGCGTGAGCGGCTTCCTCACGGGCACGCCGGTGCTCCCCGATCCGAACGGCTCCGGCGGCATCACGGCCGACTCGCTGCAGCCGGTCGGGTGGGGCGGGGGCATCTCGGTCGACCAGTTCATCGCGCGGAGCGCTGGCGTCGGGACCCGCTTCTCCTCGTTGGAGCTCGGCGTCATCTCGGATCTCAACGTCGTCGCCGGCCGCGTGGCGTACGCCGACGCCAGCAAGCCGATCCCTCCGGTGAACGATCCGGGGCTCGTGTTCGATCGCATCTTTGCAGACCTCGGGGCCGATCCCGTCGGTGTCGAGCGCGTGCGTCTCGAGCGCAAGAGCGTCCTCGACACGGTGAAATCGCAGTTCGCGCGCGTCTCCGCCAAGGTCTCGTCCGAGGATCGCGCGAAGCTCGAGTCACACTTCGCGGCCGTGCGCGATCTCGAGGTCCGTCTCGACACGGCGAGCGGCACCATCGGCGGCGTCTGCGGGAAGCCGCTCCGCCCCATGGTCGACGCGAAGGCTCTCAGCCTCTTCCCCGCCATCGGCAAGGCGCAGATGGATCTGATGGTGATGGCGCTCGCCTGCGATCTCACCCGCGTCGCGACGCTGGTCTGGTCGCACGCCGCGCAGAGCCACGCCGCGCCCTGGCTCGGGATCACCGACGGTCACCACACGCTCTCGCACGCGAGCGACAGCGACCTCGCGGCGCAGGCGAAGCTCTCGAAGTACAAGCGTTGGTACGCCGAGCAGTTCGCCTACCTCATCGACACGATGAGCAAGATCCCCGAAGGGACGGGGACGATGCTCGACAACACCGTCCTCCTCTGGGGGAGCGAGGTGTCGGTCGGCAACATCCACTCGCACGTCGACATGCCCATCGTCCTGGCGGGCGGCTGCGGCGGTTACTTCCGTACCGGCCGCTACGTGACCTACCCGCGCGACGGGAAGAGCGGCGCCTCGTACAACGATATGCTCGTGTCGCTCTGCCATGCGATGGGACGCACCGACGTGACCACGTTCGGCAGCCCGGCGTACTGCACGGG
>JBKJQC010001184.1:0-12265 GCA_046593995.1 Polyangiales bacterium | reverse complement strand
CGAGCGCGATCTGGGCGCTCCAGGGATGGAGAGACAAGCTCGCCGCCGGCTTCACACACTCCGCAGCGCTCAGCGGCGACAAGCTCGGCACCCTCACCCAGCTTGCTGTCTTCGCCGCGCAGCACGGCATGATCTGGGTCGGTCTCGGGCTGCACCCGAGCTACGCGGGCGGACGCGCATCGGGCGCGGACGTGAACCGACTCGGGAGCCACCTCGGCGCGATGGCCCAGTCGAACATCGGGGAGGGACCCGAGACCGCACCCCCGCGCGGCGATCGCGAGACGGGGTTCCACCTCGGGAAGCGCGTGGCGCTCGCGGCGCAACGTTGGGTCCGCGGTGACGACGCCAAGGACACGCGCGAGCGACACCCGACCGCGCGGACGTGGGCCTTCCCGCCGGAGCGCGCGCCGCTCGCGGGCGGACTGCGGCGCACCAATCTGCGCGAGCTCGTCGCACGCCCGGCGCGCTTCGAGCACCACCTGACCGTGGTCGCGAAGATCGGCGCGACGCAGCTCGAGGTGGTCACCGCGTCGGAGCCGCTCGCGTTCGCCCACCTGAATCGGAGCGACGAGTACGCGATCGCGCTCCCGACGGGCGACGCGCTCCTCGACGGCTTCCCGCTGCGCACCTTCTTGACCGAGCCGAATGGCGGCGAGGACATCGGTCGCATCCAGCATCGCATCGGTGATCTCGTGCTCCATCCGTTCGGCGCGCTGCACTGGCCGGGGCGACTCCGTCCGCCGTACGAGCCGTATCCGTTCGGACCGGGCATGCGACGCACCGGGATCTCGCTCGTGTTCTGCGCCTCCGCGGACGCTCCGCCGGTGGCGCGACTGGAGCTCACGGCTGGGAGCGGCCTCGTGACCGAGGGGCGCGCGGCCGACGTCAAATCGTACGTGCCCGAGTCGCCGACGTTTGTCCTCTGCGAGACCGGACGTCATCCGCCGGCGACGCTCGCGACCATCCCATCCGGCAAGTCGGGCGAGGTCACGATGTCGTTGGTCGTTTCGCCTTCGTCGATCGCCCCCGCGCGTGGCGGCTACGTCCTCGTTCTCGAGGCGCGCGGCGCCTCCGTCGATCCGCAGCACTGGCCGACCGATCTGATCTTCGTCCCGCCGGGCGCGTCGCTCTCGGGCGAAGGGATCGTTCGTGCGCTCGTCCTCGCGTCGTCCGAAATCCCCGCGGAGCCGCCGCCCGCGAGCTGGGACGCGGTGCCCGAGGCGCCGTTCGCGCCGTTCGAGGAAGGCACGCGCGGCACGCTGCCGTTCGCGGTCTCTGCGCTCTCCTTCGAAGACGCGGGACCCTCGGTCACCGTGCGTCTCGGCGAGATCGCGACGCTGGTCCCACGTCACTGGCTCGCGCGCATGCTCTTCCGCGTCGCGCTCCACGGCTCCCAGCTCGGGTACGTCGAGACCTACGGCGGCTTCTACGCAGACGACGCTGCCTCGGGGGGCGGCCTGCGGCTCGGGATCCGCGGAGGCGGCGACGTTCCGATCGACGATCCGCAGCTCGAAGCGCTCTATCGCGCGATCGCGCCGGAGGGTTACCGCGAGAGGATCGACTGATTCAGCGAGAGCGTGTCGGCCTTCGGCGCGCCATGGAGGACCGTCCAGGAGTCGATCGGCGACGTGGCCGGTCCGTGGACGAGGAGCGCGGAGCTCCGGTCGGTGTGCGTCCACGCGCCGTCGAAGTGATGGACCTGGGTCGCGGACACGGCCCACACCTCCGTCGGCGAGCCCCCGACGTCGAGCAGATCGTCATTCGACTCGGTCGGGAGCGAGGTCCAGACGGAGCCGTCGAAGTGGAGGCGCGTGCCGCTGCTCCCGACGGCCCACACGTCGGTCGGCGAGCTCGCCCACACCGCGCGGAGGTGCTGGCTGGTCGGCACGGCCACGGCGGACCACGCCGCGCCGTTCCAGTGGAGGACAGTACCTTCGAGACCGACGGTCCACGCATCGGCGTTCGTGAGCGCGTAGACCCCGAACAGCCCCTTGGAGGCGGGGTTGGCGGCGGAGCTCCAGGCGGCGCCATCCCAGTGCATGATCGCGCCGCGGCGGCCGACGGCCCAGACGTCCTTCGCGTTGCTGCCGTGCACCGCGCGCAGATCGATCGTTGCGTCCATCTCGATGGCGGTCGGCGACCAATCGGTGCCGTTCCAGTGCACGACGGTCGCGTGCTGTCCGACGGCCCAGACGTCGTCGGCGGTCGCGCCCCACACGCCGAGCAGCGCTTGCTCGGTCGCGGCGTCGTACACATTCCACGACGTGCCATGGCCCCCGACGACGGTGCCCTTGCCGCCGACGACCCAGACGGCCGTCGAGCTGCTCGCCCAGGCACGCGAGAGCGACGTTCGCGTCTCCGCGTCGCCGGCCTCTGCAGGCGCGCTGATCGACGACTGCATCGTCGTCTGGCTGCATCCGAACATCACGAGTGACATGGCGAGTAGGAGCTTCATCATGGTGGCCGTTCCCCCGGACCTACGCCTGAGCAAGACGAAGGCCAGCCGCGATCGCCCGCGAGCAGCGACGATCCGGCCGCGATTGGGTGGGTGTCACGCCCGCGAACGACACATGTGTCGACACACTCGCCGGGCAGGTGTCGCCATTCGCGAATCGCGCGGCGGGCGTTCTAGAGCGACAAGCGGTTTGAAGACCCGAGAAACCACGGAGGCACGGAGATACGGAGGCACACGGAGGTCGGGCATTGCTGCCGCGGGCTTCGCACCTAGGTCGCCCTCGCTGAGGAAAACAGGGACCTGGCAGACGACACTAGCCTCGCAACGGAGACGTCGCGACCGGAGACGGCTCGAACCTCCGCGCCTCTGTGCCTCCGTGTTCAATCTAGCGTGCGCAAACCGATCGGCGCTTAGTACGGCAGCTCCATGCGTACGATCGCGAGGGTCGCGATCATCTTCGCGATCAGCACCTCGTCGCAGTACACGCTCGCCTCGACGACCGACAGGCGCGCGCCCGGCTTCAGCACGTCGGCGCGACAACGGAGGCGCGCGCCCCTGCCGGCACGCAGGAGATGGATGGAGTACTCGGTCGTCAGCACCCCCTCGTCGGGGGCGACGAGCGTACCGGCGGCGCCTCCTGCGCTGTGATCGGCCATCGCCGCCGACACGCCGGCGTGCACGTACCCGTTCTGCTGCAGGTGCTTCGGCGCGAGCAGCAACGACGTCTCGCAGACTCCCGCGGAGACCGCGCTCACCTCCACGCCGAGATCCTGCATGAACGGCGTGACCGCGAAGAGCGCGCGGACGCGGGTCTCGAAGGAAGGGTCTTTCGGCGTCATGTTCGCGGAGTCTACCCTCGGCCCCTTGGAGAGGATCGCGCGCGCCGTGTCACTCGCACGCTCCCTCGCGGGCGTGCCGTGGACGCCCGAGCCCCCGCGCCGCGCGACGGAGCGCGCGCGCTGGCTCGCGATGGGCGATCCGCAGACCTCGCCCGAGCGGATGTTCGCGTTCCTCGATCGCGAAGGCGCGCTCGGCGACGACGGACGGCTCCGCGAGGACGTCGGGCTCGTCTCCATCGGCGATCACTTCGACTACGGGCGAGATCACTCCCGAGCTGCGGCGGACGGCCTCGCGATCCTGCGCTGGCTCGCGGAGCACGCGGGCGATCACGTCGTGATCCTCGCTGGCAACCACGACCTTGCGCGCGTGATGGAGCTCGCCTGGGAGACGGACGCCTCGTTCGCGCAGGCGTACGCGCTCGCGACCGAGCACGAGACCCTGCGCGCGCGCGGCGAAGACACGAGCGCCCTCCGAGCGCGCTTCGCGGCGTCGTTCCCGCACATCCCGACGCCCGAGATCGGCGCACGCGATCTGAGCGGCTTCACCGAGTCGCAGCGCGCGCTCGTGCAGTCGTTGCTCCTCGAGCACCGCATGGTCCTCGCCGCCGTCGGCACGCTCCCGCCGGACGCGCTCCTCGTCCACGCCGGCGTCACGACGCGCGAGCTCGCCCTCCTCGGCCTCGACGGCGGCGCATCCCCGCGAGCGATCGTCGACGCGCTCGACCGGTTCCTGCGCGCCGCCGTCGAGCGGGTGCGCGAGGACTGGACGCAGGGGAGACGTGCGCCGCTCGATCTCCGCCCCGTCCACGTCGCCGGGACGAGCGGCGTCGAGGGCGGCGGTCTCCTCTACCACCGTGCCGCGAACCCCGATCGCGACGGTGTCGCCGATCCTTCGTGGGAGCGAGGAGGACCAGCGCCGCGACGTCACGACCCGCGCGAGCTGCCGGGTGGTCTCGTACAGATCGTCGGTCACACCGGCCACAAGAAGTCGCGCGACGAGCTGCGGCCATGGCTCACGGCGCATGCCGACTCCGTGAAGGTCGGTGGGGGGTTGCGCACGTTGTTGGTCGGCGATCCGCCGGTCTACGACCTCGGCGTGCACCTGCCCGTGGCGGGTGAGGCCGCGCTGATCCTCATCGACGGCGCGATGAGCGATGCGATGGTCGACGACTGTGCGCTCCTCCGACTCGCGTCCGTCGCGGTCTGAGCCTCACGCGAGCCGTCACACGAGCCCGTCACGCGAGAGACGTTCGCTCACCCGGCTCCGCGGGAGGACGGAGCTGCAGGTCGAGCTCGACGTAGCGCGCGATCGCCTCCATGGAGATCACACCGACCACCGCGCCGCGACGCAGGACCGGGGCGATGCCGTTGCCGGACGCATTCAGGTACGCGAGCGCGTCGTCGGCGGGGGTCGCGGCGTCGATCAGCGCGGCGTCCATGTCGACGACCTCCGAGACGCGACGTTCAAAGCGATCGGCGGCCGGCACGCGCGCGATGCGCGCCGCATCGAGCACCGCGATCGCTCCGTTCGGCCCGCGCACGAGGAGCGCGTTCTTGCGCGTGGCGAGCATGATCTGCGCCGCACGCCCGAGCCGCTCCTCCGCGAACACGACCGGCACCTCGAAGTCGGCGAGGTGCTCCACCGAGACGCCCTTCAGTCGCTCACGCTGCATCTCCGTCCGCGCCTCGACGGCGCCGCCGCTCCAGACGAAGAGAGCGATCAGCGCGAGCAGCAGGTTTCCCGAGAGGAGCCCGAAGAGCCCCATGACTACGGCGAGGACGCGCCCGACGTTGGCGGCGATCACCGTCGCGCGCGCCTTGCCGTGCTTCGGCTCGAGCATCGAGCGCAGGACGCGCCCTCCATCGAGCGGGAACGCGGGCAGCAGGTTGAAGAGGCCGATCCCGAGGTTGATCTGCGCGAGGTAGTAGAGGCCGAACTGCAGATCGGGCGCGATCCCCGTGAACACGAGGTGCGCGGCGTACGCGACCACCGCGATGGCGATCGAGACGAGCGGTCCGACGATCGCCATCCTCGCTTCGTCGCGCGGTCGCTTCGACAGCTCCTCGATGTGGCTCACGCCGCCGAGCAGCATGAGCGTGACGTCACGGACGCGCGACCCCTGCATCCGCGCGACGAGCACATGGCCGAGCTCGTGCAGCAGGACGCTGGCGAACAGGAGCACGGCGAGCACGATCCCCCACAGCCCAGGCGACAACAGCAGCGCTTCGCGCGACGTGTGCGCGTCGACGGCAAACATCTGGAACCGCCGTGCCATCACGAACGCGACGTACGGCAGGATCAAGAAGAAGGTCCAATGGAGGCGGATCGGAACGCCGCGGACCGAGAAGATCTTCATGCCGTCGGGGAACATCGCCCGAGACGGTGCAGCGACCGTACCGTCGGCCCGAGCTCGGCTACGCGCCTGCGCCCGCACCCTTGCGGCTGCTCGCCGGCATCACGTCCGGTTCGGCGACGGGGTCTTCCGCGAGGCGGTCTTCCGCGAGGATGGTGGCGCCGTACACCACCGCGGCCATCCAGTAGAGATCCGCCACGAAGAGGTGCGTCAGCTGGAGGGGGATCGGCGCGAGCAGCCCGAGGTTCAGCGCGCCGATCGCGACCTGCACGAGGAAAAGACCGTTCACCACGAAGGCCCAGCGACGGGCGTCCACGCCGAGGCGCACGATCGCCGTACGGCTCGCGACCAAGATGGCGCCCCCGACGGACAGCGCGAGGATCGGATGGACGGCGCGGAGGCGGATGAGGAAGTGCGCGCCGGGGGAGAGATCCTGCGCGAGGCCTTCGGCGAGCGTGCGCACCGGGAAGAGGGTGTCGCCGAGGGCGACGACGGCGCCGGCGACCCCGACCCCGAGGAGTCCGACGCCGAGACCGAGCACGACCGGCACGCGCCCGCCGCTGAGCCGAGGCGCCGGCTTCCCGCGTGCCCACCAAAGGGTGAGCGCCATCGCGCCGATCAGGAGGAACGTGTTCGAGAGGTGCGCGGCCATCCAGTACGCGCGCGCAGTCGACTTGTTGCCGGCGACCATCTCGAACAACACGAGACCCGCACCGACGCCGGCCTCGGTGACCATGAAGAACATCGAGGCGGCAGCGCCGCGTCGCACCGGGTGACGCGCGGGGAAGGTGCGGAACGCGAACCAGAGCTGCACCACCACGAGGATCAGCGCGAGGCCCGAGGTCACTCGATGCGTGAGCTCGATGACCGTCGCGAGGCTCTTCGGGTGCGGGACGACCTCGCCGTTGCACAGCGGCCAGTGACTGCCGCACCCCGCGCCCGAGCCGCTCGCGCGCACGAACGCACCCCAGAGGATCACCAAGAGCGTAGCGACGAGCGTCGCGAGCGCGAGCCGCTGGAACCGCTCCGGTCTCATCGGGCGATGCGTAGCACGGGCACCTGGAAGCGGCGCGCTACAGCACTCGAGCGAGGTGCCATTCCTCGTCGCCGAAGAGCGCGTTCAGCACGTGCATGCGTTTGAAGAAGAGACCGATGTCGGCCTCGTCCGTCACGCCGATCCCGCCGTGCAGCTGGACGCTCTGCTGGACGACGAGCTTCCCTCCGGTGGCGAGCTGGACCTTCCCGATCGACACGGCACGCGAACGCGCCCGCGGATCGGGGTCGTCGGCGCGGATCGCCGCGAGGATGTTCGTCCCCTTCGCGAGCTCCGTCTCCACGAACATGTCGACGCAGCGATGCTGCAGCGCCTGGAAGGTCCCGATCTTCACGCCGAACTGTTCCCGCTGACAGAGGTAGTCGCGCGTGATCGAGAGCGCGGTCGACATCACCCCGAGTCCTTCGGCGCAGGCAGCGGCCGCGGCTCGGTCGATCACCCACTCGATCGCGGGCAACGCGTTCCCCTCGTCGCCGAGCAAGCGATCCGCCGCGACCTCCACGCCGTCGAACCCGAGCATCGCAGCGCGCCGACCGTCCATCGTGCGCACCGTGCGGATCGAGAGCCCCGGCGTGTCGCGGTCGACCACGAACAGGGAGATGCCGTCGCGCGCGTCGACCTCGCCACCGGTACGGGCCGAGACGACGAACGCGTCGGCGGCGTGGCCGTCGAGCACCCATCGCTTCTCGCCGCGCAGGCGCCATCGCGAGAGGGGCCCAGTGGCCGTCTTCTCGGCGTGCAGCGTGACGCGATTCAGGTCGTAGCGACCGCCGTCTTCTGCGTAGGCGAAGGCGAGCACCCGTGTCCCGTCGATGACGGTTGGGAGGAAGCGCGCGCGTTGATCGGGACTCCCGGCGCGCGCGATGGCGGCCCCCGCGAGGACGACCGATGCCAGATAGGGCTCCGGAACGAGCGTCGTGCCGAACACTTCGAGCAGGAGCGCCACGTCGAGGAACGACCCGCCGAGGCCCCCGACGTCCTCGGCGAACGGGATCGCGAGCCACCCGAGCTCCCCGAGCTTCTTCATCACGTCGCGGGACCAGCCGATCGAGTCCTCGTCGCGCAGCTTGCGGAACCGCTCGACCGGAGACTCCTTGCGCACGAAGCTCTGCACGCTGTCGACGAGCATCCGTTGGTCGTCCGAGAGATTGAAATCCATCGTGGTCTCCTCAGCTCGGCAATCCAAGGATCAACTTGGCGATGATGTTCTTCTGGATCTCGTTCGAGCCGGCGTAGATCGTCGCCGCGCGTAGGTAGCAATAGTTCGGCGCCACCCACTCTTCCCAGGGCGGAACGGCGCCGTCCGCGTTGATCCACGACATCGCATTCATCCCCATCAGCTCCATGCAGAGCTCGTACATGCGCTGGAGGATCTCGCTGCCCCGCAGCTTGAGAATCGAAGACTCGGCGCCGGGAGCGTGTCCGTGCTTGGCGCCCGCGATCGCACGATAGTTCGCCATCTTGAGCGCTTCGAGCTGGACCTCCATGCGCGCGATCTTGGAGCGGAAGAGCGGATCCTCGAGCAGCGGCCGACCGTTCCTCACGGTCGCCGCCGCGATGCGCTTCGCCCGGAGCAGCGTGCGGGCGGACGAGCCGACGGCGGCGACGAGCGTGCGCTCGTGACCGAGCAGCGCTTTGGCGAGCGTCCAACCGCCATGCAGCGGGCCCACGAGGTTCTCCGCAGGAACGCGCACGTTCTCGAAGAAGGTGTCACAGAACGCGTGCGTGCCGCCCAGCGTGAGCGTCGGTCGCACGCGCACGCCCTCGGTCTTCATGTCGACGAGGAAGAAGCTGATCCCGGATTGCTTCTTCGCGGTCCCGTCCGTGCGGGCGAGGACGAAGATCCAGTCGGCGTACTGCGCGTACGTCGTCCAGGTCTTCTGCCCGTTCAGGATGTAGTGACCTTCGCCGTCGGGCTCGGCGCGCAAACGGAGCGACGCGAGATCGCTCCCTGCGTTCGGCTCCGAGTACCCCTGGCACCAGCGCTCTTCGCCGCTGAGGATCTTCGGCAGATATCGACGCTGCTGCTCCGGATTCCCGAATTGCATGATGAGCGGCCCGACCATGCTGAGCCCGAATGGACTGAGCTGCGGCGCCCCTTCGAGCTCGAGCGCCTCCGTCAGGAGGAATCGCCGTGCCACGTCCAGACCCGGCCCGCCGAACTCCTGCGGCCAGTGCGGGGCGACCCACCCCTTGCGGTAGAGGATGCGGTGCCACTCCATCACGTCGTCCATGTCGAAGTGACTGTCGGCGTCGGCCTTCGCGCGTAGCGCCGGTGGCATCGCGTCCTTCAGGAACGCGCGCACCTCGTCGCGGAAGGAGAGCTCCTCGGGCGTGAACGACAGATCCATGGCTGCCGAGAATACGCCTCAACGATGGAAAGCGGGTACGCTCCCGGGAATGCACGCGAAGCGCATCGCCCTGGTCTCTTGCCTCGTCGGACTCCCTCTCGTGCTCCCCCTCGCCTGCTCGTCGAGCGAGGAGCACGCGCCCTTCGTCGGGGGGGGCGGGACGGTGCAGCCCACGGCACAGGCTCCGGGCGAAACCGGTACCGAGACGGGCGGTGAGACGGGGACCGCAGGTGAGACGGGGACCGCGCGCGAGACGGGCGCCAACACCGAGACCGGCGCTGGCACGACCGAGACAGGCACCGGCGGCTCCGACACGGGCGCCGCCGGCGACTGACGCTCAGCCGACGGTCAGGCCGCCGCCTTCTTGCCGCGGCGCCTCGCACCCTTCTTCGCACCACCACGCTTCGCCGCGCGGCTACGCGTCGCACCGCCGCCGCTGCTGCCGGTGGCGAAATACGTCGTCGCGCGCTTCTGGCCTTCCTTGCGTGCGGCGCCGGAGTCGACGATCGCGGCGAGGGCGCGCGGCAGCTCCTTGCGGGGCACGTTGAGCTCGGTGCGGATCTGCTCGGCGCGGAGCCCGGTGCTGTGGCTCCCGAGGAGGCTCACGATGCGTCCGCCGAGCGCGTCGATGTCGTCCTTCGACCGGCGGCGGCGACCACCGCTCGCCGCGCGGACGTTGCGCGCACCAGCCGCAGCGCGGGGCTGCGCGGTCGGCGCGGCGGCGACGGACGTGCGCGTGCGACCACCGGCGACGGCCGTGATGTCGTCGAGCGACGCCGTGCGGATGGCGGTGAGGACTTGACTGGCGAACTGCTGCGCGAGGCGCGCGATGGTGTCTTGGAGCGAGGGCATGATTCGCACGCTACCAACGCACCTGGCAGATTGCCATTGGTAATGTGTAATTTCGCTCCGCCAGTTCCCGTCGTCTCATTCACCCGAGAAAGCACTCCCCCTCGCCTCGATAGGTGCGCACGCGGTCGACGATCCGATCGCCGCGAACGAGGAGGTACTCGTTGAAGTGCTCGGCGAGCTCTCCGGCTTTGGCGTGCCGGAAGAACACGGCGTCTCCGAGCGCGACCGTCGTACCGCGGGGGAGCTCGATCGGCGTCTGCACCTCCCCGGCGCCCTCCATCGAGAGGAGCCGGGCGCCCTCGGGCAACGCCGGAATGGGGAGCCGGTCGTTGCCGATGGCTCCGGATGCGACGTACCCGCCCCCCGCACAGGTGACGATCGACTCGGTCGGTCTGCGCACGACCTGCAGCGCGAAATAGGCGGCAGGGACCAAGGGCACGTCCCGATATCGATCGAAGAGATGGCTGTCGAGGAACCCGGAACCGGCAGTGACCTCCGTCAACGGCTCTTCCCGGATGGCCCACGGCATGCTGCCCGTCCCGCCCCCATTGAACACGTCGAGCGCGTGTCCGCGGGTCGTGAGCGCGCGCGCGACCTCGCGGCGGGTCTCCTCCAGCACCGGACGTGCGGCGTGCTTCATCGCCCACTTCGCGGCGTCCTCCACCGTCGAACCGCCGCGGTCGCCGAGGCCTGCGACATGCGCCTCGTAGGCCATGACCCCCGCGAGCCGTAGATGCTTGGTGCGTGCGACGCGCTCCGCAAAGGCGACAGCGTCCGCTGCCGTGCGCAGCGGACTGCGCCGTACGCCGAGATGCACGCGCTCGATGGGCCGATAGGAGAGATCGATCTCGAGCAGGACCTGCAACACCGTGGTCGTCGAGATTCGCTCCGCCGCTGCCTCGAGCGCGTCCAGGTGCTCGGGCGCGTCGCACACCACGCGGAGCGTCGTGCCGCGCGAGACGGTGCGTGCAATGGCGTCGACGTCGCTGCGCTGCACGGTCGGATACGCGAGCAACAGGTCGTCGAACCCGCGGCTGGCGAGCCACTCCGTCTCACGCGCGGAATAGGTCATGAGGCCCCGCACCAGCGGCCCGCCCTGCGCCGCAATCGCGCGCAGGAGCGCCGGGACGCGGACCGACTTGGTCGCGGGCCGCAGGGTCTTCCCCGTCCCTTCGACGCGCGCGACGAGCCGCTGGACGTTTTCGTCGAACGCATCGAGATCGACGAGCGCGAGGGGCAACGACTCGGACGCGATCGCGCGTCGGTACCTTTCCCAGAGCGAAGCGGCCGAACGCGGAGGGGAGGAGGTCGAACGCGTATGCACGCGACGCATTGTAGACTCCCGTCCGGTGTCACTCTCCGGATTGCTCCCGCCCCTCGAATCGCTCGGCTTCACGCTGAACGAAGCACGCGCGTACGCGGCGCTCCTCCAACGTGGCGCTTCGACCGGATACGAGGTCGGCCAACACGCCGGCATCCCTCGCTCTGCGGTCTACGGCGTCCTACGGAAGCTCGTGCAGACCGGCGCGGCGCGCTCGATGGCCGCGCGCGACGGCGAGCCGGAGCGCTTCGTCGCGACGCCGCTCGAGGCCCTCGTCGCCGTGATGCGCAAGCGTTTCGACGCGAACACGTCGGCGCTCGAGGAAGCGGCCCAGCGGCTCGACGCGCCGGCCGACGCCCCCGACGTCTATGGCGTGCGGGGGTATCTCCGCGTGATGGAAGAGGGCGAGCGCTTGATCGCGACGGCGAAGAAGCAGCTCGTGATCAGCGGTTGGCCGCGCGAGCTCTCGCAGCTCGCTCCCGAGCTCGAACGCGCGAAGAAGCGCAAGGTCCTCATCGTGATCTTCTCGCACGCGGCGCTCCCCGAGCTCCCGGGGCACGTCTACAGCTACGGCCTCGCCGAGGCCGACCTCGAGACGTTCTGGAAGCATCGCCTGGTGATCGTCGCCGACGACGCACGTGCGCTCGTCGGTGCCACCGAGCAGGGCGTGCAGGACGGCGCGGTGCTGAGCGCGACGCCGGCGATCGCCGAGCTCGCGACCAGCCAGATCGCGCTCGACATCACGTTGCTCGCCCAACGAATGCCCGTTCGCGACGACGTCGAGCCGGTGATGGCGACGATGCTCGGCGCCCGCGTCGGCAGCCTCGATGCGCTGCTCGCACGGAAAACACCGAGGAAGCGCGCGCCCGCTTGACGCTTACTGGGTGGGTGGTAGTAACTCTGGTCTGCGTGACGCCTCGCCGCCGTAGTGCGGCGGGCGTCGCCAGTCTCAGCGTCAGGAGGGCGGCTTGACCTTCGTCGCGCAGCCGAGCTGCACGATCACCTTCGACGTGGGATCCGCCTTCATCTTCGCGCAGAT
>JBKJQC010001075.1:0-2785 GCA_046593995.1 Polyangiales bacterium | reverse complement strand
TGCCGAACGCGAGGTGCTCGTTCGGCGTGCGGCCGATGTCGAACGTATCGGGGTTCGGGAAGTGCTCCTCGTCGCGGTTCGCCGACGGGTAGTACATGACGACCTTGTCGCCCTCTTTGATCTTCTGGCCGCGGATCTCGCAGTCCTTCGTCGCGGTGCGACGGAAGTACATGACCGGTGTGACCCAGCGGAGCATCTCCTCGACGGCCGACGCGCTGAGCGACGGATCCCCGACGAGGCGCTTCCACTGATCGTGGTGCTCGAGGAGCGCGAGCATCCCGCCGCTCACCAGGTTGCGCGTCGTCTCGTTGCCGGCGACCGCGAGGAGGAGGAAGAACGAGTCGAACTCCATCTCCGTCAGACGCTCCCCCTCGACCTCGGCGCGGAGGAGCACCCCGATCAGATCCTCGGTGCCCGCGTTGCGGCGCTGCTCGGCGAGGCCGTTCGCGTACCCCCACATCTCCATCGCGGCCATGCGCCCGTCTTCGAGCGAGTTCTGGAACTCGGGATCGTCGAAGCCGATCAGCTTGTTCGACCAGTCGAACACCTTTTGCTGATCCGCCGACGGGATGCCCATCAGCTCCGCGATGACCTGCAACGGGAGCTCGGCCGCGACCTTCGTCACGAAGTCACAACGGCCCTCCGTCGCGATGCGGTCCACGATGTTCTTCGCGATCTCGCGGATGTGCGGCTCGAGGCGCGCGGTCATGCGCGGCGTGAACCCGGTGGACACCAGGCGGCGGAATTTGCCGTGCTGTGGAGGGTCCATGTTCACCATCATCAGGCGGATCATGTCGAGATCCTCCTTCGGATAGTCCTGGATGTTCGTGCCGCCGCGCCACGACGAGAACCGCTGCGGATCCTTCGAGATCGTGACGACGTCGTCGTACTTCGTGACGGCCCAGAAGCCGGGGGCGCCCGCGGGCTCTTTGAAGAAATGGACGGGGGCTTCTCTTCGCAGTTGTCGGAACGCGGCGTGCGGGACGCCGGGGAGGAAGGTCTCGGGTGCGTAGAGATCGATCTCGTCCAGGCGCATGGGATCGGAGTAGAACATGTTTCACTCCGGTCGCAAGGGGGATTGTTTCTGCGCTGCGCCAGCTGTCAGTGGCGTGTCAGCGACACGTCACGGGCCATCACGCGTGGCCACGTTCGGGGCGGCGATCGATTGGGTCGAGCGAGCGCGACTCCGGCCAGCGCTCCGAGCTCGCTCGGCTCAGCTAGCAGCCACGACGCGCCTGCGTTTGGGGCGCTCCATCGCCGCGAACCGCATCGGCTCCTCGGTCCTCGCGTTCATGCGCCGGCCGAGGAGTCGAAGGGGTCTTGTTCGAGCGTAGGGGCTCCTGGCGAACGCCGCCGCAGTGTGGCAGAAGCCTCCGCCCTAGCTTGGGGAGGCCACCATGATTCACTCGCCGGCAGTCAGGTCTCTGGTTCTCGCGTTCTCGATCGGCGCGGGCGCCTGCGGGGGAACGAGCGACGCGTCATCCAGCAACCCTGATGCGGCGGCGGACGTGCAGGACGCGGTGACCGCGGAGGGTGGAGGTGACGGTGCCGTCTCCGATGCGCGAACCGACGGGACCGTGGATGGCGCGACCGACGGCGGGACGGACACGACGACGGGGACCGACGCCGCGACGGTGGACGGTGAGGGCGACGCCAGGGACGCCACCGGCGACACGGCGGCGGCCAAGCCCTGCATCGACTGCATGAACGTCGAGTGCAGCGACCTGCATGCCCGTTGCGTCGCGTTCAAGTCGTGCCCTTTCCTCGAATGCGCGCTCGGTTGTAAGACGCTCGCGTGCATCAGAGATTGCGACAAGAAATTCGTCGGCGGTGACACGCAGTCGGAGGCGCTCTCGTGCATGACCGGACGTTGCGCCCCCAAGTGCACGTCGCCCTGATCGTCTCGTCACGCCTCGTCAGCTAAAGAGCTGCGTCGTCGCCGTAGCGAAGAAGATGTCTTTCCCGGAGCCGGAGAAGAAGGGCAAGGTGACGGTGACCTATTCGCTCGAGTTCAAGCGCGACGAGTAGCGCGGACGCGTGCTCCGCAGGCCGGGCGACGCGTGGCAGGGCGAGCTGCACGACCGTGCCCTTGCCGTCCGCTGAGCGGCAGCCGCTACGTGGCACCCTCGAAAGGCGTTCGTGATGGCGGTCGACCAAATGAAGCGAACGCCGGCCTGAGGCCGGTGTGCGCGTCACTCTCGAGAGCGATCAATCCTTGTTCTGGAAGTCGATCGGGTAGCGGTAGACGCTACCCCGTCCTTCACGTCGGCCATGAACACGCTGACGATGTCGAGCCCATGCAGGGTCCGCACATCATCCGTCAGGGGTTCGGATTCGGGGGGAGACCGTAGGCCGGGACCGCGCCGCCGCTGTCCTTCACGCTGCCGTCGTCGTCGGAGTCCTTCGCGGCGTCAGCGGGCCTCGTGTCGAACGTGCCCGTGTCGGGGAAGGGCCCTCCGTACGCGGGCCCGGCGTTGCCTGAGTCCTGGACGACGCCGGTGTCGCGCACGACGGCCGTATCCTCGACGAAGCCCGTGTCCGCCGGTGCGCCGTACGCTGCGACGGGGCCGCCCGTGTCGTCCGCCACGGTGCCGTCCGACGCCATCGAGTCCGTGCCGGCTGCGTCGCCGACTGCACGACCGTCCTCGTCGACGGTTCCGCCGCACGCTGCGACCGTGGTCGCGAACGCGACGAGCGCGGAGCGGCCGAGGCGCGTCGTCGCCGACGGGACCGCGCGCGAAGCGAGGCTCACGGGGAGCGCTGCGCGGCAGAACGGACAGCGCAC
>JBKJQC010000962.1:0-11483 GCA_046593995.1 Polyangiales bacterium | reverse complement strand
CCATCGAGCGTCCCGCCGCCCGTGCCGGTACTGCAGGCCGTTACGAAGCTCATCATCACGAAGACGACGATGCGTCCGATCGCGAGCGTCATCAGGCGATGCTGCCACGAGCGTGAGGCGAAACGCCAGCCGCGGCGCCGGCGAGCTCTCCCTGCACTTCCGCGTCGGCGCCAGCGGTCGAGTGCGAGGTCCGCCTTGGCCCCGCGTGCCGTGCCCCCTGCGCAGCCACCGCGTCGGCGCGCTCGTTGCGCAGGTTGCCGCGGTGCGCGCGCACCCCGGAGAAGCTGATTCGATCGGAACTCGCGGCGCTGCGGACGACCGACCGTCTCGCAACCCTATCTGGCGTTCCAGGATCCGTAATGCTCGAGATCCGGGCGAGGAGCTCGACCCTCGCGTTCCTCGGCTGCCAGGCGTGACGAACTCGGTGCGCCATTCGCTGGACGAGAGGCTCGTTGGGGCGATCAGCTACTCCTTGGTGCAGTAGTAAATCAAAAAAGAGGGCGCAGTGACGAAGCCCGCTTCGCCGCTCAGCGCGACGTGCCCGCTCGTTGCCGCGAAGTGACTGCCAAAGTAACCTGACGAAGGCGGACCTCGTAACGCCTCTTCGGGGTCACGATAGCAGCGCGGCGTGCCGTTCCAACGCACGGTGACGAGCGCTCTCTACCGTCTCGCGACGGCTACTTCGAGCAGCAGCGGAAGCCGACCTTCGCTGATCTCGTGCCGCGGGTCGTGATGATGTCGGCGTTCAAGCACTTGTACGTCGACTCGTTCACGCAGCAGCTCGAGGGGGTGCCGCCGCGGACCAAGCAGATCACCGCGGAGAGCGGGCCGGCGTCGGACGTCTCGTCGTAGTGGTTGCAGTTGTCCTCCCACTCGCCCGCGTTGCCCGTGAGGTTCGTGATCTGATCGAACGGCGCGACCAGCCCTCTGCACGTTGCGCCGGCGTCGGCGCTCCAGAGATTGCCGCCGTTGTTCGTGATGTTGCAGGCGCCCGCGTCGCCTCCGGGGAACGTGTCGCCCGTGGAGAAGAGGGTCGGCCCGTTGTTCTGACAGGCCGCGGTCCACTGGCTGTCCGCCACGTAGTCGGAGATCTGGTTGCCCATGCGGACGACGTGCCCTCCGGCCATCCCGCCGCACAGACGCTTCCCCGCCCACGCGCAGTATTGGTAGGCGTCGCACCAGTCGATGCTGACCACCGGGAAGTCGCGGGGCGCCGTCGCGCTCGCGAGGTTGTAGCCGGACTTGAAGCTGCAGTAGCCCGGGAAGAGGGGCTTGTCCGCGGAGCTCGTGAACTCGGTGTACTGCGCGTTGGTCACCTCGCGCGTGTCGATGCAGAAGGTCCCCTTCGACGTGGCGAGCTGCACCATGAACGGCCCGGGGTGGACGCCGCACGGGCCGCTGTCGACGAGGACGCTCCCATCGGAGCTGGTCGTGTCCGGCGCGCTCGTGTCGGCGGGCGCGCTCGTATCGGGAGCGCCCGTGTCGGAGGCGCTCGTCTCCGCGACGCTGGTGTCCGTCACGCTCGTGTCCGTCGCGCTCGTGTCCGTCGCGCTCGTGTCCTCGGGTGCACGTGCATCGGCAACGCTGGTATCCGCCGCGCTCGTGTCCGTCGACGCATCCGCGGCATCCGCGGCATCGGCGGCTGCGGAGCCGTCGCCTTTTTCTGCACCGTCGTCCGCACTGACCGTCGCGTCGTCGGGCGCGCCGGTGCCGACGCTCTCGCCGCGACAACCCGCGTTCGCGGCGAGCACGAACACGGAGAACCGCATCGCCTGGAGGTATGTCGTCATAGGATCGCCGAGAGCCCGAACGAGAGACCGAACGCATGGTAGCGCGAGCCCCACGACGAGGTGCCGTCGGGCGCGGCGGGATCGTTCACCACCTTCCCGCCGAGCGCGAAGTCCGCGTTGCCTGCGACCGTCATCGCGATGGCGCGGGCGCCGAGGCTCACGAGCGGGAGGATCATGGTGGGCTCGAACGTGAGCGCGGTGCCGCTCTCCGCCTGCGAGCGCGCGACCGCCGTGCCGGGGGATCCGATCGTGCTGGTCTGCGAGCGGAGGTAGTACGCGGTGATCCCTCCGCGGAGCCACAGCGCGATGCCGAGATCCGCGCGCGAGAGCGGGAGGATCCACCCGAGCCGCGGCGACGCGAGCAGCGCGATCGTCTCGGTCGTACCGATGTCGAACGAGGTCCCGGCCACCTCCGCGTTCCTCCGCGTGTTCACGTAGTAGAACCCTCCGCCGAGACCGACGGTGAGGTTCTTCGAAAACGCGACGTCGACCCCGAGGCGCGGGATCTGGTGGACGGTCGGCGAGGCGCTCCAGAGGAACCCGACGGTGGTGTTGGAGGTCGTGTGCGTCCCGCGTAGTCCGAGCCCGATCGGTTGCCCCTCGATCCGGTGGGTGCCGACGGCGACGCCGAACATCCGCTCCGCCGTGACGAACGTGGAGCCTCGACCGTAGCCGCTCGCCTGCGACAAAAATGGCGCCGCGGTGGTGCCGAGGGCGACTGCGAACAGGACGAGCCGACGCACCGCGCGAGCCTACCTGGTTCACGTCCGAGCACGGTCTTCCGAGTGGGGCGGGCGCGCTTCGTCGGGCGAGGGGCCTCGTGCTAAGGGGCCATCATGACCGCTCCCTCGACGACCGATGTGGCCATCCTCGATTCCGTTCGTTCTGCGGTAGGTCGCGCCGCGAAGGGCTCTCTCGCGCTCCGTCGCCCCGACGAGCTGGCCGGTGAGGTCATCCGCGCGCTCCTCGCGCGCAACCCGCAGGTGAAGGCGGATCTGATCGAGGACTTCGTCCTCGGCTGCGCGATGCCCGAGGGTGAGCAGGGGCTGAACGTGGCGCGCGTCGCCGGTCTGCTCGGTGGCCTCTCCGAGGACTCGGCGGCGATCACGATCAACCGCTTCTGCTCGAGCGGCCTCCAGGCGCTCGCGCTCGCCGCCGGCGCCATCAAGCTCGGTTCGAACGACCTCGTGATCGCAGGCGGCGTCGAGTCGATGACGATGGTGCCGATGACCGGCAACAAGCTCTCGGCCTCGCCCGAGGCGATGGAGAAGGTGCCGTCGGTCTACACGCCGATGGGCATCACCGCCGAGAACGTCGCGAAGAAGTTCAACGTGTCGCGCGCGGACCAAGACGCGTTCGCGTTGAAGAGCCACCAGAAGGCGGCCGCGGCGCGCGAGGCGAAGCGCTTCGAGGCGGAGATCGTCCCCGTCACCGGCCCCAAGTACTCGGGCAACGAGCGCGTCACGTTCGAGTTCAAGCAGGACGAGCTCATTCGACCCGACACGACGGCCGAGGGCCTCGCTGCGCTGAAGCCGGTCTTCTCGACGACCGGCAGCGTCACCGCGGGCAACAGCTCGCCCCTCTCCGACGGCGGCGCCGCGTCGATCCTCGCGAGCCGCGCGACGGCCGAGAAGCTCGGCGTGAAGCCGCTCGGCTGGTTCAAGAGCTTCGTCACCGTCGGCGTCGATCCGTCGATCATGGGCATCGGGCCGCTGCCGGCGATCCAGAAGCTGATGGCAAAGACCGGCCTGAAGATCGCCGACATCGATCTCTTCGAGGTGAACGAGGCGTTCGCGAGCCAGTCGGTCTACTGCCAGCGCGAGCTCGGCGTGCCCGACGAGAAGCTCAACGTGAGCGGCGGCGCCATCGCCCTCGGCCACCCGCTCGGGTGCACCGGCGCGAAGCTCGTCGCGACGATCCTCCACGAGCTGAAGCGCCGCGGCGGCAAGCGCGGCGTCGTGTCGATGTGCATCGGCGGGGGCATGGGCGCCGCCGGCCTCGTCGAGCTCGCCTGACCGCGCAGTCCCGTCGAGCGTGCGCGCGGTCCGGTCGAGCGGGTGCGACATCCGAGCGGTTGGCGACGTCCAAGAGGCAACACGGAAGAACGTCCGCATGCCGACGCGCCTCGCCAACGCACTCTCGAAGACGATGATCGCGATGGCGAGCACGCTCGCGATGATCGCGGCTTGCGCCTCCACCCCGCCCCCTCCCGTCGCATCCCCGACCGCGAGCGCGTCCTCCGCATCCAGCTCGTCGAGCGTCGCGAAGTCGAGCGCCCCCGCGCCGCTCCCGACGACGCTGTTGCCGGGCGTCGGGATGTCGACGTCGAAGGTGAAGGCAACGGACGTCTCGGGCGTGGTCGACGACGACGACGGCGCTCTCGGCCCCGCGCCGCCGGCCATCTGCGGCAAGGACGAAGACTGCTGGAGCCGCACCTGCTGCCCCGCGAAGGAGCCGGAGGACTGCGTCCACGCGTCGCGCGCGCGGAAGTGCGCGATCGTCGACATCCAGTGCAAGCCGAGCCCGATGCACTACACGTGCGTCTGCGAGAGCGGCGCGTGCAAGGGACGACTCGCGCCGCCCTGAGCTCCTGCTTCGTCGACGTGCGCTCCCACGGCCGAAGGAAAATCGCTCACGGAAGCACAAAAAATCGAGGGCCCCGTGAAGACTGTCTGCTTCCGAGGCCCGCCCGCACCCATGCCGTCCGGGTGTCGAACTCTTCTTAGGTAGCGCCTGAACCCACCTCGCGCCAGGGGAGATCGCCGCTTTCCCCGATCCCGCCCAATTTTTACCCGCTCGTCGCCTTCACGGACGGACCCGACAGGTCGCCACGGGCGCCCGCCGGGTGCACGTTCGCGCGCACCCAGTCGATGATCTCGCCGAGGCCAGCGCCCGGCGTGAAGACCTTCATCACACCCGAAGAGTGCAGCTTCTCGAAGTCGTCGTCGGGGATGATCCCGCCGCCGAAGACGATCACGTCCGTGGCGCCGCGGGCCTTGAGCGCGTCGATCACCGCTGGAAACAGCGTGTTGTGCGCGCCGCTCATGATGGAGAGGCCGACTGCGTCGACGTCCTCCTGCACGGCGGCCGCGGCGATCATCTCCGGCGTCTGGTGCAGCCCGGTGTAGATCACCTCGAAGCCGGCATCGCGGAGCGCGCGGGCGACGACCTTCGCGCCGCGATCGTGGCCGTCGAGGCCGGGCTTCGCGACGAGGATGCGGACCTTGGCGGCGCCAAC
The DNA here is from genome assembly GCA_046593995.1 of Polyangiales bacterium. Lineage (GTDB taxonomy): Bacteria > Myxococcota_A > Polyangia > Polyangiales > JADJMO01 > JALHOE01. Next base: position 6,455 of record JBKJQC010000962.1, on the reverse strand, counting down.
TTCGGTGAGCGTCATCGGATGGCCCGCGAAATAGCACGGCCTTTCAGCCGGAGGAACGCGCCCGCGCGACCCGACGGCGGGCCGCTTCGATCGCGGCCGCGACATGGCCGGGCGGGAGGCCGAGGGCCTTCTCGAGATCCTGCAGCGCGCCGAGGCGGTGCTCGTCGATGCGCGGGACCAAGGCGACACGCGCCGCGAGCTCGAGCGCGAGCTGACGCGTCTCCGGCGGGCTCGCGAGCGCAGTCCGGGCGAGCTGCTCGAGCGCAGGGCGCCACCCCACGATCGTCAGCCGGGCGATGGCGGCAGATCCGCGCTCGCGCAGCGCGGTGCGCGGGAGATCGCTGCGGATGCCGCGCAGCGTCTCGACCATGATCGGGACGACCGGGAGCAGACGCGCGGGATCCTCCCGCCCACCCTCGCGGCACGGTGCGCCGTCCGCGAGCGCGACCAGAAGCATGGCGTCGATCGCGAGATCGAGCTGCAGCGCGCGCATGTCCCCGAACGGCTCCGACCACATCTCGACGGAGCTCCACGCGTCGATCAAGCACAGGCGGAAGCGGAGCGCGCGCGCTCGCGCGAGGGTCGCTCGCAGACCGACGGAGCGCTCGACACCGCGGTCGGGGCCCTCCTCCAGCGGGCCGATCGAGCGCAGATCGCGGAGGATCGCGTCACGCTCTTCGGCCTCCTGGGCGGGATCGGGGTCGTGCGTCGTGCGCGTCGGGAGCGGGATCGGCACCTTCAGCGCCTCGAGCCGCTGGTTCGTCACGCGATCCCAGTCGACGGTCGCAGGCGCGATGGAGTCGGGGACCACCTCGTGCTCTGGGGGAGGCGGCTCGGAGGCGCCGCGTCGCTCCTCGGCCGGCACCGCGAGCCCGAACGCCACCTCGCCGCGTCGCGGCTCGCTCACCGGTTGGTTCGGCTGCGAGGTCGGCTCGGACGAGGGGGTCGGCGGCGGCGGGATCTGCGAGCGTCGCGCTTTCGGACGCACGTCGACCGCGGGCGCGAGGTGGACGGGAGCATCGTCGAGCGCCGGAAACCCCGCTGGATGCGAGGGCGCAGGGTGCTTTCGATTCGGTCCCGGGTCGTGCGGCATTTCGGTCGAGGGAGAGGATGGTTCGGGGGCTCATCCGGAGTATATCGTGCTCCGCACGAGAAGGCCGGGCCTCACCGGCGGTTCGCGGTTGGGCACTGGGTAACAGCATGACCGACAAGATCCTGAGCTGCGCCGTTCGTCTGCGGATGTCCTCGCACGACGCTCATTACGCGGGCGAGCTGGTCGACGGCGCGAGGATCCTCGGCCTCTTCGGCGACGTCGCGACCGAGCTCCTGATCCGCCACGACGGCGACGAGGGGCTGTTCCGCGCGTATTCCGACGTCGAGTTCCTCGCGCCCGTGTTCGCCGGCGACTACGTCGAGGTCTACGGCGAGATCGTCGAGGTCGGGCGCACCTCGAGGAAGATGCGCTTCGAGGCGCGGAAGGTGATCGGCAACATCCGCAAGCCCGGGATCGCCGCGAGCGCCGCCGAGACGTACGAGCCGCCCATCGTGGTCGTGCGCGCTTCGGGCACGTGCGTCGTCCCGCTCGAGCTGCAACGCAACAGGCCGACGGCGCGACTGTCCGGCGGTGAAGCGCGCTCGCTCCCGTCGCACGCCGAGGGGGGTGTCCTCGCGGAGGCGCATGCGAAGCCGCTCATCATCACCGCGGCGATCGTCGGCGCCGAGGTCACCCGCGCGCAGAACCCGCACGTGCCCTACACCCCGGAGGAGATCGCCGAGGAAGCGCGTCGGTGCCGTGAAGCCGGCGCCGCCGTCGTGCACCTCCATGCGCGCGACGACGACGGGACGGCGAGCCAGGACAAGGATCGCTTCCGCGCGATCATCGAGGCGATCCGCGCGCGCACCGACGTCATCATCCAGGTCTCGACGGGCGGCGCGGTCGGCATGCCGATCGAGGAGCGATGCGGCCCGCTGCTCCTCCGTCCGCCCCCCGACATGGCGACGCTCAATTGCGGAACGATCAATTTCGGCAACGACGTCTTCGTGAACTCGCGCAAGGAGATCCGCGACGTCGCCGCGCGCATCTTCGAAGCAGGATGCGTCGCCGAGTGCGAGATCTACGAGGTCGGCCACCTCGACGAGGCGATCACGCTCCACAAGGAGAACCGGCTCGGCGAGCCCGTGCACGTCCAGTTCGTCCTCGGCATCCCCGGCGCGATGGGCGCGCGAGAGTCCGCGCTCCGCTTCCTCGTCTCCGAGCTCGAGGCGTCGGGCGTGCAGCACACCTGGGGCGTCACCGCGGTCGGCCGCTTCCAACGCCCGCTCACCGAGCTCGCCGTGCGCATGGGCGGGCACGCGCGCGTCGGCCTCGAGGACAACATCTACCTCGACAAGGGCGTCCTCTCCGAAGGGAGCGCGCCGCTCGTCGAGCGACTCGCGAAGTACGGCGAGCAGATGGGGCGGACCATCGCCGATCCGAAGGCTGCTCGCGCGCTGCTCGGGCTACGATGATCCTCTGATGGGGAACACGCGATCGCTCTTCGAGGAACGCGAAGACGGGGTCGCGCCGCTCGCGCCGGTAGCGGCGGACGTCGCAGAGGTCGCGGTCCCGATCCCCGTCGATCGTCCCTTCACCTACGCCGTACCGATCGCGCTCGCCGAGCGGGTGCGCGCCGGCACGCGCGTGCTCGTACCGTTCGGCAGCCGGCGGCTCCTCGGCGTCGTCATCGAGGTGCGCCCGCGCCGCGACACCGACGTGAAGCTGAAGAACGTCGTGGCGCTGGTCGACGCGGAGCCCGTGCTCCCGCCCGAGCTCTTGTCGTTCCTCCGCGAGGTGGCGAGCTATTACCTCGCGCCCCTCGGCGAGGTGGTGACGCTCGCGCTCCCGGCGGTCGAGCGCAAGTCGATCGTGCGCATGAAGAAGGAGGGCATCGCGCCGCCGAAGCTCTCGCGCATCGCGCCGGCGCGCACGTACAAGGTCGTCCGCGTCGGGCTCGCGTCCGCCGCCCCGGAAGGAAAGCGTCTCGGAAAGGCGCAGCTCGCGATCCTCGAGAAGGTGCGCGAGACGGGCGAGGCCAAGCTGACGGACCTCTCCGAGCTCGCGGCCAACGCCAGCTCGGTGGTGCGGACGCTGGAGGCGCTCGGTCTCGTCGTGGTCGACGAGCGACACCTCGAGACCTCCGCGTTCGACAGCGCGGAGGCGCGCGACGCGCCGCCCGAGCTCACGAGCGAGCAAGCTACTGCCGTTGCTGCCATCACTGCCAGCATCGACGGGCAACCGTCGGCGTTCCTGCTCCACGGCGTGACAGGATCGGGAAAGACCGAGGTCTACCTGCGCGCGATCGCACGCACCCTCGCGCGCGGACGCGGTGCCCTGGTGCTGGTCCCCGAGATCGCGCTCACTCCCCAGCTCGTCGCCCGCTTCCGCGCGCGCTTCGGCGACGACGTCGCGGTGGTGCACAGCGCGCTCGATCCCGCCGCGCGACACGCGATGTGGCGCAGGCTGCACGCGGGCGAGCTGCGCGTGGCCATCGGCGCCCGCAGCGCGCTCTTCGCGCCAGTGCCCGATCTCGGGCTGATCGTCGTCGACGAAGAGCACGACTCGTCGTTCAAGCAGGAAGAGGGCGTCCGTTACCACGCGCGGGACTGCGCGATTCTCCGCGCGCACCGCGCCGGCGCGACGTGCGTCCTCGGGAGCGCAACGCCGTCGCTCGAGACGGTCGAGCTCGCGCGACGCGGCAAGGTCGTGAAGCTGCGGCTCCTCGAGCGCGCGCGCGCGCAGCCCCTTCCCCGCGTCGACATCGTCGATCTGCGCCGTGTCGGACCGGGGCCGAGCGGTCACAAGAAGCTGTCGCTGCCGCTCCATCGCGCGATCGAGGCGACGCTCGCAGCCGGCGAGCAGGCCATCCTCTTCCTCAACCGGCGCGGCTTCGCCCCGGCGGTGATCTGCGAGGCGTGCGGCACCCTGTGTAGGTGCCCCGACTGCGACGTCTCGCTCACGCTGCACAACAAGGTCGGCGCACGCGCGCTGCGCGACGGCACGGTGATGGCGATCCGCGCCGGCCTCCGCTGTCACTACTGCGATCGCGTCGAGGATCTCCCGGGCAAGTGTCCGAAGTGCGCGCTGCGCGGCGAGACGCATCCGCTCTCGCTCGAAGGGGTCGGCACCGAGCGGCTCGAGGACGTGCTCGCGGTCGCGTTCCCGACGGCGCGTATCGGCCGGCTCGATCGCGACGTCGCGAGCGGCCGCGAGGTCGAGGCCATCCTGAAGCGGATGCGCGCGCGAGAGATCGATCTGCTGGTCGGGACGCAGATGGTCACGAAGGGGCACGATCTGCCGTTCGTGACGACGGTCGGCGTGATCGACGCCGACTCGGCGATCTCGATGCCCGACTTCCGCGCCGGCGAGCGCACGTTCCAGCTGCTCGTGCAGGTCGCCGGGCGCGCCGGCCGCGGCGACGCCAAGGGTATCGTCCTGATCCAGACGCGCTCCCCCGAGCATCCGGCGATCGCGTGCGCCGCGCGGCACGACGTCGACGCGTTCCTCGAGCGCGAGCTCGCCGATCGCGAGGAGCTCGGGTACCCGCCGTTCTCGCGGCTGGTCCTCGTCCGCCTCGACGGCCCCGACGAGACCAAGGTCGTGACCGCGGCGCGGAAGATCGCCGCCTTCTGCGAGGAGCACGCGCTGATCAAGAGCGGCACCGTCGAGGTGCGCGGACCGACGCCCGCGCCGATGCCCCGCCTCCGCGGCCGCTTCCGCTACCGACTGCTCCTACGCGGCCCGCGCCCCGAGCTCCGCACCGTCGCCCGCGCAGTGAAGGGCGCGATCGACGCAGAGACCTCGCGCGACGTCCGCTTCGTCGTCGACGTCGATCCGCTCTCGATGATGTAGTCGAGGCTGCCGCCTGGACCGAGATTCCGAGAAACCACGGAGGCACGGAGGCACGGAGGTTCGAGATGGTCTGCCGATCGCCGCTTCAGCGCTTCGCTGCTGCGTCGTAGGCGCTGAGCGAGCCGGTCACGCGCCGAGATGAGGCGACCACGTCGCAGCAGCGACGCGGCAGCACTCTCGAACCCTCCGTGCCTCCGTGTTCCTCTCGGGGACGCGGGAGAGAGCGAGCGGAGCTAGGGGGCGGGTTTGACGCAGCGGTTCGGGATCGCTCCGGCCGAGAGCTTCTTCGGCTGGCACAGCGTTCCGGCCGCGCAGTCGGAGCTGCGACAGCAGGAGTCGCTGCAGATCTTGTCGACGCAGCGACCCGAACGACAGTCGGCGTTGCCACTGCAGGTGTCGCCGGCGCGCTGGGAGCCGCTGTCTTCGTTCCACGCGAGCGGGGCGCAGACCGAGTAGACGTTCCCCGAGTCGATGTACGTGTTGCAGCGCCAGTTGCTCGAGCAGTCTTCGGAGGTGCAGCACTGCTTCGTGCACGTACCGCTGAAGAGCCCCGGCCAGCAGATGCCGGTCGCGCACTCGGAGTCGCCGCTGCAGCTCTGTCCGTAGCTCCGCGTTCCGACGGGGGAGCGACAGAGGAACTTGTTGTCGACCTTGAGTGAGCAGGTCCCGCCGGTGCCGCACGCCTGCGACGCGCAGCAGCCGTCGACGCAGAGGCCCGAGAGGCACTGCGCGCTCCGGCAGTCCGAGTCGGCGGTGCACTTCCCGTTCGCGAGCACCGTGCCCGGGACCAGCCCACCGACCTCGCTCGCTCGGACGCACACCGAGGCGCCCGTCGCGCCCGCGCGACAGACGAACCCGGTCGGACACGACGGCGACTCGCAGCACGCGACGGTGCAGATCGCGCCGCTCCGCGCCGGGATGCCGAGCTCGGTCAGGTTGATGCAGCTCGATCCGGGCTTGCAGACCGACGTCGTGTCGCAGGCTTCGCCGAGATCGTTGACCTTCAGACAGATGCCCGAGCGCGGGTCGCAGGTGGTGCCTTCGGGACACTTGTTGCTGATGCGGCAGTCGGGCTCGGTGCACTGCCCCGTGTCCGGGTTGCAGCCGCCCATGTCGCAGCCGTGGAGGCGACAGTCCCCCTTGATCGTGCAGCGCCCCTTCGTCGACCAGCACTCTTCTTCCGCGGTGCAGTCTTCGGTGTTCTCGTCGGTGAGCGCGTTGCAGTTGTCGTCGTAGCCGTTGCAGAGCTCTTTCTGCCCGGGAAAAATGTCCTTCCCGCCGCGCGCCGGATCGTCGTTGCAGTCGATCTGGCCGGCCACACCGCACTCTTTGAAGCCGTCGCCGTCCTTGTCGAAGTCCTCGTCGACCTGGCCGTCGCAGTCGTTGTCCTTCTGGTCGCAGATCTCGGGACTGGGCGCGCACGGACGGCAGACGCCTCCCTGACAGGTGAGACCGTTGCCGCACGGCTTGCCGTCCTCGGGGCACTGCGCGTCCTCGTCCTCGGCGCGGAGGGCAACCTGACACGCCGACGCGGAGGCCGCCGCGATGACGACGAGGAGCCCCGCGA
>JBKJQC010000853.1:0-4398 GCA_046593995.1 Polyangiales bacterium | reverse complement strand
GTGCCCACCAAACGCGTGACGGTCGAGTATGACTCGACGCAGACGAGCGCGACCGCGATCGCCGCGGACCTGCGCAAGATCGGATACGACGGCATCGCGGAGCCGTCCCACGCCACGCCGCAGGGAGGGCACGTCCAATGACCCATCGATCGTCTTTCTGGCTCATGCTCTCACGTGCAGCGGTCGTTGTTGCCGGAGCCGCGATGGCCTTCGGTGGATGCACGTCGGCAGCGCCCGCGCCGCCGCCGGCAGCAGTCGCCAGCGATTCCGGCGCTTCCGACGTCCCGCATGACGCGGGAGTCCTCCTCGACGAACAGGGCTGCGAGGCCGTTGCCGAGAAACCGCCGAAGGACTCCATCTGCGTGCACTCGGTGCGGGCTCGGCTCGTTGACGACACCGGCGCACCGATTGTCGGCATGATCGCCACCGCGTGCGGCCTCGTCTCCACGTGGGGCGAGTCCGATGCGAAGGGCGAGCTCCTGATCGAGCCGCGGAAGTGGATGTGGACCGCGGCCCTAGTGCTTCCAGGCAAGTCGCGCGTCGCGAGCGCGTACTTCACGCTGGCACCCGGCGCTAACGACTTCGGAACGATCGTGCTTCCGCGCATCCCCGACGCTCGACCATCGCGAAGCCGCCCTTGCTGACGAAGGCCTGCGGCCGATCCGCCGCTGCGGGGTTGAAGGTGATCCCGGTCCCCGGGCGCTCGGCGGCGTAGACGGCGCCTCCGGCGATCGAAATCGCTTGGAGCGCGGGCGCGTTCCGCAGCTCGTGATCGTCCGAGGACGCGAGCGCGAGGAGCAGCAACGAGGTCGACATCATCGATGATCGTCATCACGGGAAGGGAGGTCGGTCCTGGCGCAGCGTGCCCGCGTCCCTCGCGCACGTCATCGCGAACGAGGCCGAAGCTCGCAGACAGCGGCAACGATCGGGCGAGCCGCGCGCGTTCAGCCCAAACGACCGCGCCCGCGAAAGGCGCATCCGCGCGTCACGACGCGATCAAGCACGTCCCCGCACGATGCACGCGATCTACAAACTACTTCGAGCCGATCTCGGCCCAATTTTCAGCCCATCGATCACACGCGTCCCCGGAATGCCAGGTCATTCCGGGGAGTTGTTGGGGGCGTCCCCAACGGGATTCGAAGCCGTTTTCGCGTGCGAAGACGTCGAAAAACCGCGGGAAACGCGACGCCGATGCACGCGGCTGCACGCCGATGCACGGATTCGGACCAAGCTCGGACCAGAATGGTCCGGGGATCGACGCCGACGATCGTCGCGTGCCGGGCGACGCGGACACGCTCGCGGAGGCGATCGCGTACGCGGTGCGGACCGGCGACATCGCGCTTGCGCGAAAGCTCCTCAACCAAGCGGCCCGGCTCGCGGGGAGGGGCCGACGGAAGTAGGTCGGATCGCACGGCTGCGAACGACGAGATGACGTACTCACCGGTGTCGCAGATGGCGTCGTACGATCCGCCGGTCCTCGCCGACGTGGCGGCGCCGAGCACGATGTACGAGTACGACTTCGTCGCAAGCTGACGAAGAACAATCGCCCCGACGGGGTGGTCTCGTTGCCGCGGCCTCGCGCTGAATCAGACCGGCACGTGCTCGAGCAAGCACTTGGGCAACGGCGGGAACGGCGTCCCGAACCCCGGACCGAGGTTGCGTGACGCGGCGATGTAGCCCTGCGTGACCCGGAAATCGGTATGCCCGCCGCGGCACTGGATACGGAGCGGATCGTCGCCGCGCACGGCCATCCAGCACAGGCCGGTGTCGCGCAGCCGGTGCAACGTGATCGGCGCGCGCAACGGATCGCGCGGCAAGACGAAGAGATCTTCACGATCGACCCCCGCGACGAGTAGATCGTCGCGCAACGTCGACGCGCGTTCACTGTCGTCGGGCATATCGAGCAGCGCACCGTGCGGGTGCTCATCGACGAGCGCATCGGCCAGCGGCGCCAGCGCCGGCTCGAGATCAAATGAACGCGCGCGACCCATCTTGGGCGCGCGGTGCTTTCCGTTCGTCGGCTCGCGCTGCTTGACGATCGAGATCCGCAGGTGTGCTCGATCGATGTCGGCCGCCGTCAATGCCGCGAGCTCGTTCGAGCGCAGCGCGGCGTAGATCGCGCAGGCGTACGCGCGGCGTCGCAAGAGGGACACGCGCTCGCATCCGAGCAGCGCGAGCGCCTCATCGGGGTAGAGGATTGGCTTGAGCTTGTCGACGCCGCGCTCGGGGCCGGGCACGTTCACGGTCGGGTCGTCGTCGCGCACGCGCAACGTTCTGAGCTTCGAGCGGCAGGCCTGACGAAACGCCGATCGCACCTCGCCCCAAATGTTGCGCGCGGTGCGCCACCGGATGCGGCCGTCGAGGAGCGCGCCGTCGAGCGCCTCGACGATCGGCTCGACGTGAGCCGCGGTGGCGGTCTGCCGCGACGCGGGTACGGTGAGCTCGCGCTCAACGCGATGCTCGCGCCGCTCGGCGCCTCGGCGCGGACGAGCCTCGCGCCGCCCGCACCCGGCGACGCCTCGAACGCCGCGACCCGCGAGCAGCGCGCGGGTCTCCGCGGCGGTCGGCATGATGCGCCGCTACGCCGCTACAGCGCCGTCGCGCGGCAGGCGCTCGTGCGCACGGCCATCGTCTGCGAGAGCGGCTTCGCGAAGACGCAGGACGCGCAGGCCTATCGCCTCGGCATGAAGACGCACCTCTTCTCGCGCATCATCGCGGTCGCCTCCGCGTACGACCTCGCCGTGCAGGACTCGACTCGCTCCCCGACGAGGCGCTGCGAAAGATCGTCGCGCAGTCGCGCACGGGAGGTCTCGACCCCGACGTCGTCGCGCTCCTCTCGGAGGTGCTCGGCGTCTACCCCGTCGGCTCGACGGTGCGCATATCCGACGGCACGACGGGCGTCGTGGTGCAGGCGCCGCGCGATCCCTCGAAGCGCAGCTCGCCGGTGGTGCGCGTGCTGCAGGGGGCCGGCGGGCGGCTCGTCGATCTGAGCATCGATCCGCGCTGAAGATCTTGCAGACGATCCCGCCCGAGACCGCGCAGGTGAACGTCACCCACTGCTTCCTGCTGTGAGAGGTCTAGGGTCTAGGTGCTGGGGTCGAAGGTCCGAGGCGGAAGAGCCGACACGTGTCAGAGGTTCTTGCCGCATCGCTCCCGCGCGACGCCGACCGAGCGCGACGAGTGCGGCCGCGATGGCCAGTACCTCTGCCGACCCAGACCGAGCACCCCGCGGGTGCGCGAGTGTGCATCCGCCGTCGGGGACTTCCGGTGGCGGCAGCTCACGGCACTTCGCAGTACCCGTCTCGCACGCGAACCCCACCGCGCAGTCGTCGCTCGACCGACAGCTCGCCAGACACGTACCGAACGCACGGTGGCAGATGTACGGAGCGCAGTCGAATGGCGTGGCCTCCGCGACGGCGCACGGTCCGCCGCTCGCTAAGCAGACGGATGCGCCGACGCCGTGCACCTGATCGGTGCAGGTATTCCGCGTACACAGCGTGCCCGCGCCCGCCCCGATGCACGCGCCCTCGCCGTTGCATGTCGCGACGCACGAACGCGCAGTACCGCATTGCGCGCGCAGATCGACGCCGAGCGGCTCGAGCGTGCAGCTGCCGAGGCGCCCAGGCAGCGCACACGAGCGACACACACCGTCGCACGAGGTGTCGCAGCAGACACCCTCCACGCAGAAGCTCGAGCTGCACTCGCTCGGCTCGTGACACGGTGACCCGTTCGGTCGTGGGTCGTTGCCATGGGCCGCCGGCGGCGGAGGTATCGCGACTGGGGTGCGAAAGCTCGAGGTCGCATCCTCGTCGACGTTCGCAATCACGTCCGCGGCGGCATCTGTATCAGCGTCGGAGCCGACATCCGGAGCCGGCGCAGCGTCGCCCGGGATCACGCACGTGCCCGAGACACACGAGAAGCCGGACGCACAGCCGTCGCTCGTCGTGCAGCTCGACTCGCACGCTCCCGACGAGGCGCAGAAGTAGGGGGCGCACGAGAGCTCGTTCGTGACGCACCCGCCTGCGCCATCGCACGCCGACGCCGTGCGCACGGAGCCGCTGCAGCTCGCTGCGGCGCATTCCGCGCGAGGACGATGGCGCTGCCGAAATAATCATTCACCTGGGGGTCGGACGGTGCGAGCTTCGTTTGCTCTGCCCATGTCGTGCCGGTGCGCACGAAGACAAAGGCCCCCGAGTTGACACCGCCGACCAGCGCAGTGTCGCCGCTCAGTGCGACGCTCCGTCCGAGGAACGAAGAGGCGATGCTGGGGGTCAGCTTCGCCTGCTGACTCCACGTCCCTCCGGGGGAACGCGTGAAGACATACGCGACGCCTGCTCCTCCGCTGCCACCGGCGCCGATGACCAATGTGTCGCGATCGATCGCGACCGCCGATCCGAA
>JBKJQC010000835.1:0-3537 GCA_046593995.1 Polyangiales bacterium | reverse complement strand
CGGCAGCACTGTTTGGGATCCTCCCCGCCTCCCCGCCTCGCTGTGAACAGACGGTTCTGCTGCGTCGGCGGCCAGGCGGCGAAGCTTTCGGGGCGCGAAACGACGCTGAGGGTCAGGCGCCGATTTCGCGGAGGAAGTCCTCGGCCTCGCCGAGCGACGGCTCTTCGGCGAGCGCCTTTTTTGCCAGCAGGATCGCGCGCTTCGGATCGCCCTGTTGAAACGCGATCTGACCCTGGCGGAGCGTCGCGAGCGCGCGGGACATCGGTCCCGGCGTGCGCAACAGCGTCACGGCCTTGAGCGCCTTGAGCGCGATCTCGAACTGACGGAGCTCGATCGCGACCTCGGCGAGCTCGGCGGCCACTTGGCCGTTCTGCATGTCGCACTCGAGGGCCTTGGTCAGCCATTGCAGCTCGACGTCGCGACCGCCGCCGGCGTTCGCCGCGCGCGCCATGCGATGTTGCAGCGCGGCGACCTCCTTCGAGCGACGCCCCTTGTGCTTGTCGATGGCGGGGTTGAGCACCTCCATCGCGCGATCGATTTCGCCCGAGAGGGTGAGCGCGTCCGCGAGCAACAGCGTCGCCTCGTGGTGGAACGGCTTCAGCTGCAGCGCCATCCCGAGCGGCTCGATCGCGCGCGACTCCTCGCCCGGTGCGCGGATGAAGAGATCGCCGGCGGCGAGCAGGAGGTCGAACTTGCTCGGGTCGTCGGGCGCGTGCTGCGCGTCGAGCATCGCCAGCTGCGCGAGCTCGGAGTAGGCGCCGATCGACTCGTACGTGCGGCGGAGACGATCGCGTAGGCGCTGATCGCCGCCGTTCTGCTCGAGGGCCTTCTCGAGGGCGACGCGCGCTTCCTCGCCCCGACCGACGTGATCGGCGGCGTCGGCGAGCAAGAGCGCCGCGTCGGCCTGCGCCTCCCCCGTCTCGAGGTCGACGAGGTGACGGTAGCCGTCGACGACCGCGCTCCAGTCCTCGTTGGCGGTGTCGATCGCCGCGAGCGTGCGCCAGGCCTCGACGTCCTTCGGCTCGCGCGTGAGCCAGGCAACGAGCGTCTCGCGGGCGCGTGGGCGATCGCCGGTGGCCGAGAGGACCTCGACCAGGCGACGCGTGACGTTCTTCTCGACCTCGACGTCGCGACGCTTCGCGGCCTTCGCCCGGCGACGATCGAGCGCCGCGCACAGCTCGGCGGCGAGGGGAACGCCGCCGATGGCGAACGCGGCCTCGAGATCCTCGACAGCGCCGGCGTCGTCGCCCGAGCCCATGCGAAGCTCGGAGCGAACGCGCAGGATCGAGACACGCATCGGATCGGCGAGCTTCCCGGTTTCGAGCAGCAGCTCGAGATCGCGGATCGCTTCGACGTTCTCGCCCGCACCGCCACGTGCCGACGCGAGATCGATCGCGAGGGCGACGTCGTCCGGGAGGAGCTCGCGCGCCTCGCGGAGCACGGAGACTGCCGTCGTCGGATCGCCGAGCTTCTCCTGATGGAGCTTCGCGGCCTCGCGGAAGCGGGCGACGGCCGAGCGCTTGTCGCGACGCTGACGCGCGTCGATGACGAAGATCTCGGCGAGGCGCTTCCAATCGGAGCGCGCCTGCAGCACCTTCTCGAGTCGCATGCGGACCTTCTCGGCCCCGGGGTTCTCGGTGAAGGCGCGATCGAGGGCGCGCGCGACGCCGTCCTCGTCGCCCATCGTCTGACGGACGCTCGCGAGCTCGAGGGCGAGCGCGGCCGCGGCCTCGCCGGTCTCGACGGCGAGCAGCCGCTCCATCGCGGTCGCACGGACGTCCGGCGGATCGTTCGCCTTGAGCAGCCGCACCTGCGCGTGGAGGAGGCCGCGGTGTCCCGGGACCTGCTCGGACGCGTCGCGATAGACCTCGATCGCGTCCTCGCGACTCGTCTTCTCGAGCACGCCGCCGAGTCGCAGCGAGAGGACCGCGATGACGTCGGCGACGTTCCGGTCTCGCGCGAGGGCGAGGCGATCGCGGAGGAGCGAGACGAGGTCGTCCGTCCGCCCCGTCTTCTCGTACAGATCGAGGAGCGCCGTGGCCGCGCCCTCCTGATCCGGCTCGTCGTCGAGGATCTCGCGCAGTGCGATCGCGGCGTCTTCCTCGCGTCCTTTGCTCTCGAGGAGCAGACGCGCTCGCTCGAGGCGGAGCACGTTGCGCTCGCCTGCGTCGAACACGTTGTCGATGGTGTCGGCGATCAGCTTCTCGAGCTGCTTGCGGTCGCCGAGCTTGCGATACACCTCGAGGAGCGGCTCCCAAACGCGCCGATCGCCGGCGTCGCGCTGGAGGAGCTTCTCGTAGATCGAGCTCGCGAGCTTCAGGTCGTCGCCGGTGGTCGCAGCCAAGGTCGCGGCGTCGCGCTGGAGATCGAACGCGTCGCTCCCCTCGGCCACCTCGGCTGCCTCCTGCAGGAGCGCGATCGCTTCTCTCGGAAGATCGGCCTTGCGACGCTCGGCGAGCGCGACGAGCGCCCACGAGACCTCGGCTACGAGGTCTTGCGCGCGACCGAGCGCGATCGCGCGACGGAGGAATCCCTCGGTGCGCGCGCCGTCGCCGGCCTTCTGCGCGAGCTCGGCGCCTTCGCGCAAGAGCTCGAAGGAAGGCGAAGCGGTGGCCGCGAGACGCTCGAGTGCCTCGAGCAGCAGCGTCGCATCGCCGCTCGCGCGCGCGACCCGTTCGTGGAGCGCAGCGACGCGCTCGTCGACGCCGTTCTCCGAAGCTGGCACCGAGCGGAGGAGACCGAGCGCACGTTCGAGCTGCGGATCGCGGTCGATCGCCCACGCGAGCATCTCGGCGCCCTCTTCGCGGCTCTCGGGGCGCTCGAGATCGAGCTCCGCAAGTCGGAAGAGCGCCTCGGTGCGGAGGCCAGGATCCTGATCGTCGACCTGCACGAGTTGCCGCAGCGCGCGGAGCTCGGCGTCGCGATCGGTGCGCGTGCGTGCGACCCGGGCGAGCGCGCGGCAGGCGGCAGCGAGCTGCTCACCGGTCGCCTCGGCCTGGCCGTACGCCTCGGCAGCGCGCACCAGATCGCCGGCGTCCTGCTCGAGGAGCTCGCCGAGCCGGAGGAAGAAGGACGCCGCTTCGACCGCGTCTCCCGCCTGCAGCGCGCGGGCGGCGAGCGCGCGGAGCCGCTCCTCGTAGCGCACGAGCTTGTCGGCGCGACGGGCGACGTCGCGGACGGCGACGTGCAGCGAGATCGACTCCGGCTGGTGGCCGAGCGCCTCGAGCCGCGCGTCGAGCGCCTCGTCGACGCGGCCGATGCCGTCGAGCACGTCAGCGAGCTCGATGAGTGTGGCGGCAGCCGCCTGGGGATCCTGCTCGGCCGCGACGCGCGCCTGGAGCGCGCGCACGAGGAAGGCCTCGTTGCCGGTGTCGCGGAGGAGCTGCACGAAGCGACGCCCCTCGGCTTCGTTCTGCGATGCGGCCTCGAACGCGGACTCGAGGTTCTCGCGCGCGCGATCTTCCTGGTTCTGCGAGGTCGCGATGCGGTGGAGCTCGAAGAGCACCTCGCTCGGACCGATCGTGGTGTCGAGGACCA
>JBKJQC010000557.1:0-5889 GCA_046593995.1 Polyangiales bacterium | reverse complement strand
CGACGGCACCAATTGGTACAAGGTCTGTGACGACGCCGGAGCGCCGGCGAACTGCCTGACGGGGACGTCCATCCTCAAGCGGTGGGGCGCAGCACTCGGGTACGTCGGCGGGAAGTTCATGCTCTTCGGCGGCGGTGGGCCGGCCGGGACCGCGGGCGACACCTGCACTGGGACGGGGTGGCCTCTGACCTGCTCGACGCCGAGCCCGACGCCGAGCCCCCGCGCGTGGATGGCGTACGCGATCGACAGCGACCGCGGAAAGATCGTGCTCTACGGCGGCCAGTACAGCTTCGCCGACACTTGGGAGTGGGACTCCGCGACCGGCGTCTGGACGTCACGCTGCGGCGCGGCGACCCAGGCCGCATGCGGCCCCGGCGCTCGCTACGCGTCGTCGATGGTCTACGACACACGCCGCAAGAAGATGGTCCTCTTCGGCGGCTGGGACGGCTCAGCTCAACGCGCGGACACCTGGGAGTTCGACGGCACCGCCGGGACGTGGACGGCACGTTGCGGGGTCGGCGCGCTCCCGGCCTGCGGTCCGCCGATTCGCGATTCGCACGCCATGGGATTCGACGCTCCGCGCGGTCGCGTCGTCATGGCCGGTGGTTTCAGCGGCAACTACCGCTCGGACACGTGGGAGTACCACGCGCGCGGCGGCGCCTGCAGAGTCGATGGCGACTGCGACACCGGCCATTGCCGTGAGATCAACGCCACGACTGGCTTCGGCGTGTGCTGCGAGACGGCGCTCTGCGGGACGTGTCAGGCGTGCGATCTGGCGGCGAGCCCGGGTGTCTGCGCGAACGTCGCGCGAGGCGTCGACGATCCGGACAGCTGCACGGCGACGACCTCGACCTGCAACGGCAGCGGCGCTTGCTCGTTGTCGAAGAACGGCCAGTCGTGCAGCGTGGGAACGACGTGCTTGTCCGGCTTCTGCGCGAACGGCTTCTGCTGCAACGCTGCGTGCGACAAGCCGTGCGACGTCTGCGCCCAGTCGCTCGGCGCCACGGCGAACGGCACCTGCGGACCGGCAGCGGCGTCGTACGTCGGCGCGCCGGTATGCAGCGCTGCGCTCTGCAACGGCGTGTCTGCAGACTGCCCCGGTGGCTGCAGCAGTGACACGGAGTGCCCGAGCGGCAAATACTGCGCGGCGGACGGCACCTGCCTCACGCAGAAGACGCAAGGGACGAGCTGCTCTGCGACCGCGGACTGCAAGGGACCGAACTGCCGCGTGTGCGCGGCGGTCGGGGGAGCGACGAGCGGCAGCTGCGTCGACGGCGTCTGTTGCAACACCGCGTGCGCCGGCACGTGCATGGCGTGCAATGTCCCCACGAAGGTCGGAACGTGCAGCAACGTCGATCTGAATACGGACGATCCCGATACCTGCGCGCCCAGCAGCACCAGCACCTGCGACGGCGCCGGGGTCTGCAAGGTGCGCACGGGACAGTCATGCGAGCCCGGCCTCACGAAGTGTCTGAGCGGCAACTGCGCCGACGGGTTCTGCTGCGACAGCGCGTGCTCCGGCGCGTGCGACATCTGCGCGAAGATCTCCGGCGCGACCGCGAATGGGACGTGTACCAACGTCGCAGGCGCGACGGGCTCGCCGAGCTGCGGCGGCTTCCTCTGCACGGCCGCCTCCGCGGGCTGCCCGACGACGTGCGCGCAGGATGGTGATTGCGACCTCGGTCACTACTGCGGCGCGGGCGGCACGTGCGTCGCGCGCAAAGCGCTCGCCGCGGCGTGCGATGCCACCGCCGATTGCAAGCTGACCGGCTGCCGCGTGTGCGCGTCCGGCAACTGCGTCGACGGTGTCTGCTGCGACACCCCTTGCACCGGACTCTGCATGTCGTGCACCGCTTCGAAGAAGGCTTCGAAAACCGGAAGCGGCACGTGCGGTCCGACGGAGGACGGCGGCGTCGACCGGAGCGCGGCGTGCGTCGATTCGGGGGTCACTGGCACCACCGCCTGCAAGACCGATGGCTTGTGCAATGGCACCGGCGGGTGCCGGTTGTACGCGAAGGTCACCTCATGTGGCGGCGGAGCCGTGACCTGCGTGGAGAACAAGGCCAGCGGCCGGTTCTGCGATGGCACCGGCAGCTGCCTCGCGAGCGGTGAGACGAAGGACTGCGCGCCGTTCAAGTGTCAGCGCGGCACCGGGTGCCCGGCGAAATGCGCCACCGCCGCCGAGTGCATCACGGGTGCATACTGCGACGGGACGACCTGTCGCCTCAAGCAGGAGAACGGACAGGCGTGCTCCGACAAGCAAGAGTGCGTCAGCAACATCTGCGCAGATGGCGTGTGCTGTAACGCTCCCTGCGGTGGTCAATGCGAAGCGTGCGACGTCGCCGGAGGGGAGGGCTCGTGCGTTCCGAAGTCGGGCGCGCCTCGGGCCGGACGCCCCGCTTGCCCGACCGCGACGGCCGAGAACCGCTGCGCCGAGGCGATGTGCGACGGCACGGAGCGCGCGAAGTGCGCGGGATTCGTCGGCTCCTCCGTCTCGTGCGGCGAGGCGAAGTGCGAGAACGGCGTCGCGACGTTGTCGACGAGGTGTGACGGCAAGGGAACGTGCACCACGCCCGAGACCAAGAAATGCGAGCCCTTCGCGTGCGATCCCACGAGCTGCAAGACCTCGTGCGCCAAGGACGACGACTGCACGAAGGGCTATCGCTGCGACGCGAAGACGAGTCGATGCGTGGCGCAGTCGACGTGCGACGGCGATCACACGCTGACCGCGGCCGATGGCGTCACGCAGAGCGACTGCTCGCCGTATCGCTGCGACTCGAGCGGAACGTGCAAGGCCGCGTGTGCTTCGAGCGGCGACTGCATCGGCGGGTTCCTCTGCAACGGCGGAGTGTGCATCGCGCAAGCGGCGCCGTCGGGAGGAGAGGAGTCGAGCGGCGGCTGTGGTGTACCGCGCCGCGCTCGAGGGAACGCGGCCGTGGTGTTCGTCGCTCTGTTGGCATGCCTCGCTCGGCGCCGGACGTTTCGGCGCGCGTAGCGTCACCGCGCCGCACGGTGCACGAGCGAACCGCTCGCCGTCCATTCGCGCGGGCGCGAGGACGCGTGGGAGATGTTGCTCGTGGTCGTCTCGATGATCCCGAGCGGCGCGATTCCCGTGTCCACGAGCGTCTGACTTCTCGTCCGCCGTCGACGGGATCGGGTGGCGTACCCGAGCGCAGCGAACACCAGCCACGCGAAGGCTGATGGGCGGGGCCGGGCGGCGACGCTGCAGCCGCCGTCGGACTCCGTCGGGGGAAGGGGGATGCACAGGCCTGCGCCCTTGCTCGTGTCGCACGAGCCGTCGGCGCAGTCGGCGCTCGTCGCGCAGGTCGTCGGGCAGCTGCCACTGGTCGCGCATCGATAGGGTGCGCACGATACCGAAGCGCCGTCAGGTGCGATCGACGAGAGCCCATCCACGGAGCAGATCGCGGCCGGCTTGGGCGCGCACTTGCCGGCGTTGCACACGAAGCCCGCGACACAATCCGCGTCGACGCTGCACGACGACTTGCACTTCGTCGTGCCGTCGCACAGCAGGTTTCCCGGACACGCCGCCGGCGCGCGGCAGGCGCCCGCTCCGTCGCACGCCTCGATGCGCGAGTCGGTGCATCCCGCGCCGCACGACACGCCGACGGCCGGGTACGCGCACGCTGCGAGATTGATCCCGTCACAGGTCCCGCTGCAGCTCGTGCCCGTGCCCGTGCACGCGCTGCGCGCACCGTGTGGATTGCCGGAGACCGGGAAGCACTGACCGACGTGTGCCGCCACGTCGCACGCTTCGCATTGGCCCTGGCAAGGAGTGTTGCAGCAGACCCCGTCGACGCAGTTCGCGCTGACGCACTCGCGATCCGCGCCGCATGATCCGCCGAGATCCTTCTTCGTCGCGCAGACGCTGCTCGCGGTGCAATAGCCAGAGGTCGCGCACTCGGCGTCGAGGCTGCACGTCGTGCGGCACGATCCATCCAGACAGAGATACGGCGCGCAATCGAGGGGCGCGGCGCTGAGGCAGCCGCCGGCGCCATTGCACAAGAGGCCCGATACCGTGTTGCCGGTGCACGTGGTGAGACCGCACGAGACGGTCGTCTTCGCGTTCAGTCGACATGCACCCGTGCCGTCGCACGCGCCGTCGGCCTTGCACGACGCCGGGTACTTCGGGTCGGCTGCGCAACCGTCCTTCGGGTCGATATCGGCCGCGACGTTGCCGCACGTGCCGTTCACGCCGCCGTTGAGCGACGCGCTGCAGGCGACGCACGGGCCGGCGCACGCGGTGTTGCAGCAGAAGCCGTCGACGCACTGCCCGGTCGCGCACGCACGACAGCTTGCGCCCTTGCAGTCGGCGGCGCTGCACGCCGAGCCCTGGGGCAGCTGGGTCTTGCACTCGCCGTTCGCAGCGCAGAAAGAGCCGGCGGCGCAGACGGCGTCGGAGGTGCACGCACCTGCACCCGGACACGCGCTACCGACGCCGTCGCACGCATAGGGACTGCACGACGGCTGGCCGGGATCGGCGAGCGGTGCCGGGGCGCAGGTGCCGAGCGAGCCGGCGATGTTGCAGCGATCGCAGGCGCCGCTGCATGCCGTGTTGCAGCACGTCCCGTCGGCGCAGTTGCCGGTCGCACAATCGTCGGCGACCGCGCAGGTCTGACCGCTCTTCTTCTTGCACGCGCCATTGGCGTCGCACGAGCTCGTCCCGCTGCACGTCCCAGGGTCGTCTGCGCTGGTGACGCTCACGCACTCGCCGGTGCCGGCAGAGCAGGTCTTGCACGTCCCGCTGCATGCGCCGGCGCAGCACACGCCGTCTTCGCAGACGCCCGCGGAGCAGTCGCTGGCGCTCACGCACGACTGCCCGGGCTTCTTCTTGCACGCGCCGGTCGCGTCGCAGGTCTGGGTTCCCGTGCAGGTGCCCGGGTCGTCGGCGCTCGTGACGACGACGCATGCGCCGGTCGCATCGCAGGTCTTGCAGGGGCCTCCGCACGAGGTGGCGCAGCAGTTGTCGTCACAAAAACCGGCGACGCACGTGCTCGCCCCGCCCGGGCAGGCTTGACCGAGCTTCAACTTGCACGCACCCGCTGCATTGCATGTGCTCGTGCCCGTGCAGCTGCTCGGATCGTCGGCGCCGGTGATGGTGGTGCACGCGCCCGATCCGCTGCAGGTCTGGCAGGTCCCGTTGCATGCCGAGGAGCAGCACTTCTCGTCGCAGATGCCGCTCGCGCACTGCGCGACGGCATTGCAGGTCTGTCCGACCTTCAGCTTGCACGTGCCCGTCGCGTCGCAGGTGCTCGCGCCGGTGCAGCTGCTCGGATCGTCCGCGTTGGTCACGGTCACGCATGCGCCGGCGACGTCGCAGGTCTTGCAGGCGCCTCCGCACGCTGCGGTGCAGCAGCGCTCGTCGCACGAAGCCGAGGCGCAGGAGCTGCCCGTGGCGCAGGTCGTACCCTTCGCGAGCTTGCACGCGCCGTTCGCGTCGCAGGTGCTGCTACCGGTGCACTCCGGGTTGTCGTTCCCGTTCGTGACGGCGGTGCAGGTGCCGGTGGTGCAGGAGAAACAGGCCGCCGCGCAGCCGGTGTTGCAGCACACGCCGTCGACGCAGTTGCCCGACGCGCACACGCCCGACCCGCTCGGGCACGCTTGGCCGTTCGCGAGCTTGCACTGGCCGGAGGCGTTGCAGGTCTGGGTGCCGCTGCAGCTGCCGGGATCATCGGCGTTCTTCACCGAGGTGCACGTGCCGGGCGTCGCAGCGCACGTGAGGCAGGGGCCGTCGCACCCGCCGCCGCAGCAGAAACCGTCGAAGCAGTTGCCGCTGGCGCAGGTGGCGGATCCACCGGGGCAGGCCTGACCCGTCTTCAGCTTGCAGAGCCCGGCGCTGCACGTGCTCACGCCGCTGCACGTGTCGTCGTC
>JBKJQC010000458.1:0-21891 GCA_046593995.1 Polyangiales bacterium | reverse complement strand
GCGCGCCGGCTCGGGTGGCTCGACGGCATCCATGGGCTGCCCTGGGTCGCGCTGATCGAATCATTTGGGTGTGGGCGACCGGGGGTCTCGAGACTTCGTTCCATTCAGCGCTGCTCTTCGCAGCGTTCGCGTCGGCGGCGCTGGACCTCACCGAGCCCGAGCCGAACGTGCGGCGGACCACCATCGTCCACGTGCTCGTCGCGCTCAGCCGTCCGGAGGGGATCGCGTTCTTCGCGATCTACCTAGCAGTCCTCGCGCGACGGCCGGATCGGATCCGGCAGCTCTCGCGGTCGATGAACCTCGCGCTGCCGGTGCTGGCGGTCGCGCTGCTCGGGCGCTTTGCCTACTACCACGCGCTCGCGGCCAATCCGTACCGCGCCAAGGTCTCCGGCGTCCCCGACATCGCGTTCTTCGGGCGTGGCTACGTGGAGGCCTTTGCGCGCCGGCTCGGGTGGCTCGACGGCATCCATGGGCTGCCCTGGGTCGCGCTGATCGGCTCCTTCCTCTGGTCGCGCGAGGCGCCTTCCGGCGAGCCCGGCGAGCCCGGCGAGCGGCCGGCGGAGTCTCCGCTGTTGCTCGCGGTCGCGTACGTCGCCCTCGCGATTGCGATCGTGATCGCCACCGGCGGCGACTACATGTGCGATTTTCGAATGCTGCGGCCGATCGTCGGGATCGTGTTCTTCGCGGCGGCGTTCGCGGGCGCCCATGGGCTCGCTGCAGCGAGGGGACCACGCGCGCTCGCCGCGGTCTCCCTCCTCGCGCTGATCGCGTCGCACTTCGTCCTGCAGAAGAAGGCGGTGCCGGTGTTCGACGATGCGCCCCGGGGGCCCGAGCACAAGAAGTTCCTCACGGTGACCCTCGGACACGCCGAGCGATTTCGCGACGCGCTGCTGAAGTTCGCCGATCCGAACGACGCCGTCCTCGTCGACAAATCGGGCGTGATGGGGCTCGGGCACGCGATCAAGACGATCGACGCGACCGGTCTCCTCTCCCCCTCGATCGAGCGCGATTTCGAGCTCCGCGCGGCGATTGGCGAGAGCGGTGCGCGTGAGCGGATCCCCGGGCACGCGCGTTGGCCGCGGGTCGAGATGCTCTTGCGCGAGCACGTCGCCGTGATCTTTCCGAAGATCGCGAAGCGTCCGCCGGAGGACGCGGAGATCACACCGCGCTCGCCGGCGCGGCACCGGAGCTACCCGTTCCTCCACGCGACGGTGGACCTCGGCGGTGGCGAGTACCTCCGCTTCTTCACCGCACTCACCCCCGGAGAGCTCCGCGCGCGCGCCGAGCAGAAGAAGGTGCGCGTCTGCTATCGCGCGCCGTTCTCACCGATGGAGTGCGCCGGCCCCTGACGCTACGGCGGCTCGCCGGCGTCGAGCTTCACGAGGATCTCGTCCTTGTGCTTGCGGAGTCGCATCAGGAGGACCTTCTTCTCGTCGGCGTCCTGCTTGTTGCCGGACTTCTCGGCGGCGGCGATCTCGTCGGCGAGGGTTTTCTCGCGAAGCTCGATGGTCTTGATCGAGAGCTTTGCGCGCTCGAGCTTCTCTTCCTTGGTCCAGGGCTTTCCCTTGGGGGGCTCGACGAACTTTGGCGGCTCGAGTCCCGCCTCGATGGCACGCGCGATCTCTTCGTCGGTCGACGCTGCCTTCACCGACTCGATCGGGTAGTGGGTCGAGTGCGCCGCCTGGGGCGCGTCCGGCGCACCGGTGGGGGCCACGGGCTCCGTCGTCGTCGTCGGCGTGGTGGTGGCCGTGGCGGCGGACGCAGTGGTCCCCGCCGTGGTGGGCACCGCGGCGATCGGCTCGTCCTTCCCGGAGGTGAGCGCGATGAGCACCCCGAATATCAGGAGCGCGATGCCCGCGGGCAGGAACGCCTTGAGGTACCGCTTGCGCGTGTCGTCATCGACCATGGGCCTAAAAACGCACTTTCCACGCGCCGTCCTTGAACTCGACGCGCATCATCCACTCGTGATGGTCCTTCTCCAGGGTTTTCTTGGGGAAGTAGACCTGGGTCTTGAACACCACCACGTTCGGTTCGCGGCCGTCGACCCACCCGGGGTCGAACGAGAGCAACTTGGTGTCGTGGTGCTCGAAGTCCTCGATCACGTCCGCGCAGTACTGCTCCGGGGGCTTTACGTTTCGCCGCACCAGGAGGACTTTCGCGAGCTTCGGGCAGTCTTTGGCCTGCGCCGCAGCGAAGAACGTCTTCAGCACCTCGGTCGCGTCGGGGATCGCGTTCGGGGGCGTCACCGCCGGCGTCGCCGTCTCTTGCACGGGTGCGGGTTTGCGACGGCACGACACCGTGCCCATCAACGAGAGAGCCACGACCGCGAAGCGCATGGGATCCGAGCTCAAGATACACCGAACCACCCCCAGATGCAGATACACGACCGCCCCGACGTCCGGGAGGAGACGTCGAGGCGGGAGTGTTCACCGAGGGTGGAGCGAATCAGCTGCCGCAGTGCGTGACCGCGTCGGTGGCGCTGGTCAGCTCGTCGCTGCACCAGGAGCTGGTGATGACGTGGCCGTTGCGCACGCAGTGGTCGTGCTGGAGGGAGCCCGTCTCGTAGGCGGTGCCCGTACCGCAGCCACCGCCGTAGCGGCCGAAGCACTCGCCGATCTCGTAGTGCAGCGAGCCGTGGTCGCCGGGCGATCCCGCGCTGGACCAGGCCGTGGTGCTGGAGAGGCGGTCCTTCGTGCCGGCGGAGTAGTGGTTACCGATCTGGACCCAGCTCTGGCACTTGGCGTCGGTGCCGCTTTGGTAGATGTAGTCGCCGTTGCAGGTCCAGCAGTCGTGGCCCGCCTTGACGTACTGCTCGCCGCCGGTGCAGTTGCCGGTCGCGCCGGTGTTGCAGGAGCGGTACTGGCAGAGCGTCTGGCCGTGCTCGGCGTCCTCGAACTTGGTGAACTTCACGTTCATCGCCGGGATCCACTGGCCGTAGAGGTTGGTGAGGCTGGTGAAGGGAACGTTCACGCCCTCGAGGGTGCGGCCGATGTCCGGGTACTTCGCCTCGAACGCCTTGACGAAGGCGTGCATGAGGGCCTGGTCGTCCTCGGTCATCGAGGTCTCCGAGCCGTCCTCGGCGAACGCGTCCATGTGCGTGACGCGACCCTTCTGGTAGTCCGAGGTCGCGTCGACCACCATCTTGTGGAAGCGCATCGTGAGCGAGTACGAGGCCTCGCCGAGCTGCTTTGCTTCGAAGCGGAGCTTGTCGCCCTTCAGGTCGAAGGTGCCCGTGATCTCTTTGGTGGTGAGCGAGGCGACCTCGACGGCCCCTTCGGTCGTGCCGGTCGGGGCTTCGTCCGCCGCCTGACCCGCGCATCCGACTCCAACCACTGCACACAGACCGAGGATGATGTTCTTGAGATTCATGATAGCTGCCCTCCCGGGGACGCCCTTGCTTGGTGTTGCCGGGGACTAGAGCAGCGTTGGTGCCAACGAAGAAAATCCGGTGAAACGCCGTATTCTCACGCCGGGCTGTTCGTGAACTGAACGTTCTTGGTTCGCTTTCTGAACGGAGTTAGATTTTTGAACACCGGGATGTTTCGAATCGGTTCTACGCGACGCGCACGCCGCCCGCGAACGACACGTTCAGCACGAAGGCCTGCGGCACGTTCGCGCGTCACATAACTTGGCCGGTGGCTCCGGCGCGTGGGATCTGCCCTCCAAGTCACCGGAGGATTATCCCGCCATGCGCCTGCCGCTCGTCGCATTCGCCGTCACGCTCGCCTCGTCCCTGCTCTCGTTCGTGGGTGGGCCCTCGACTGCGCTCGCCGCCGAGAAGACTGCGAAGCCGAAGGTCGAGAAGCCGCACCCGCAGAAGGCGGGGAAGCCGCACCTCATCGCCAAGAAGCTCCCGCCGCTGCCGAAGCACCTGCTGAAGCACGCCGAGAACACCACCAAGCCGGAGTCGAAGGCGCTCTCCAAGCCCGAGAAGCCCGCGAGCAAGCCCGAGAAGGCCGAGACCAAGGTCGACCCGAAGGGGCCCAGCGGGAAGGGCGTCGAGAAGAAGACGTCGGACAACCCGTACGAGGATCCGCCGGAGGAGCTCACCGGGGCGCTTCCGCAGAAGAAGATCGCCGACAAGAAGAAGAAGGCCGACGACAAGGCCGAGAAGAAGTCCGACAAGAAGTCCGAGAAGAACGACGACAAGGCCGAGAAGAAGTCCGACAAGAAGGACGACAAGGCCGACAAGTCGGACGACGACAAGAAGATGCTCCTGCCGCACGGCGGCAAGGCGTCGAAGACGTCCTCGGTCACCGGGCCGGCGAACGAGTTCCAGACGCTGCAGAAGAAGGCGTCGAAGACCAAGCCGAAGACCTGCCTCAACCCGGCGATCTCGTTCGCACGGCTCGGTCAGCCGACCGACGTCACCTTTTCGCTCACGACCTGCAACGGCGGCGCGGCCCCCGGCGCCGTCGACAACCTGAGCATCCTCGCGCGTCCCTACGACGTGCCGCTCCCGAGCATGGAGCCGACGAGCGCGCTCTCGCTGCAGAAGAAGTCCGCGAAGCCGAGCAAGGCGCTCGCCACGCCTGGCGCGAAGGAGGGCATGAAGGAAGAAGTCGCGCCCGGCATCCGTCGCATCGATCCGGGCATGGTCTCGCGTCTGCAACACATCGCCGACAAGTTCCCGGGCAAGACGATCACGCTGGTGAGCGGCTACCGCCCTGCCTCGAAGGGGAGCCCGCACCAGGCCGCGCGCGCGTTCGACCTCCGCATCGACGGGGTCACGAACGAGGCGCTCGTCGCCTTCTGCCGGACGATGCCGGACACCGGCTGCGGCTACTACCCGAACTCGTACTTCGTGCACGTCGACGTGCGCGCGACGGGCGCAGGGCACGTCTACTGGATCGACGTGAGCGGACCGGGCGAGAAGCCGACGTACGTGAAGCAGTGGCCGCTGCCGAAGCCCGCGCTCCCCGAGATCAAGGCCGCGACGGCCGACATGCTGCCGAGCGAGACGAAGCCCGACACCACGACCGGCTCGAGCGAGCAGGCGCCGACGACCGACGCGGCGAAGATCGGTCCGCTCGAAGAAGCGGAAGAAGAAGCCACGAAGTGAGCGTGATCGAGATCACACGCCTTCATCGGATGGGCATGTGATCCACGGCTGATCGAGATCAGTCTTCGGGCCTTCGCATCGATCACGGATTAGTCTCCATGATTGATGCGTCGGTTCGTTTTGTTTCACGCGATCTCCGCGATGTCTGCGCTCGCAGCCGTGAGCGGGTGCACGCTCGATTTCGATCGCTTCGAGCCGCTCGGTGACGCTGGTGGCGACGTCGGTGGTGGCATCGCGGACACGCGCGTCGCCGATACGCGGGTGGACACGAACGTGGTCGCGGAGGACACCGCACCGCTCGACGCGTCGGTCGCCGACGCGTCGACACCCGACGTCTCCGCGCCCGAGGTCCCGACGACGTGCGAGGGGACGACGTTCGGCGGCCACTGCTATTTCGCGCTGCAAGCCGCCGCGAACTGGAACAAGGCGCGGAACGAGTGCGCGACGCGCGGCGCGCACCTCGTCACGATCGCTAGCGAGGCAGAGCAGACCTTCGTCGACGGGCTGTCGCAGACGGCGCCGCGCTGGATCGGCCTCCGCCGCATGGGGGGCGTTTTCCAGTGGATCACGAACGAGCCAGTCACCTTCACCCGCTGGGGAACCGGCGAGCCGAAGGGTGCGGGTGACTGCGCGCGGCTCCGCCCGGCGAACGACTGGTCGGAAGAGGACTGCAAAGGCGAGGTCGGGACGATCTGCGAGCGAGACTGACGGCCCGGCGACGAGACGCGCCGCGGCGGCTTTGATAGTTGTCGCTTCGGATGAAGCAGCTTGCAGCACTCGCGCTCCTCTCGCTCACGATGGCGTGCGGGCCGGGCGGCGGCGTGCTGGTCGGTCCGGGGTTCGTCGCCGGCGGATCCGGTGAGCCCCGCGCCGTCGACGCCTATTGCCCGGAAGCGGATTCGTCGTGTGAGGCGCGCTGCAAGCAGATCCTCGCGAAGCCGATCGACGCGCAACAGAAGTGCTTTCGCAACCCGCGCGTCGTCGCCTGCAAGGGGCACACGAAGCGCGCGAGCTACCCGCCCGATCCGTACTGCGTCGTGCGCGTGCAGGACGGGACGATCTGGGCGTGGGAGGGCATCGGCTACGGCGACGGCTGGCGCCTGTGCAACGCGAAGGAGCTCGCGGCCGTCGACTTCGACGAGGCCGCCAGGATGGACTGCGCGCTCGGCCCCTCGGGCGGATGATCAGAACCGGAGCTGCACGCGCAGGTGACCGGTCGCGACGAGCCAGCCGATCGTCCCGCCGAGCACCAGCGCGATCACGATGATGATCGCCGAGACGCTCGCAGGCGGCGCGGGGCGTTGCTGCCATCCGACGGGGTTCTTGCGGATCAGCCGCTTCGCCACCACGAGCGCGAGCGCGCTGTCGGCGGGCACGCCGATCAGGCCCGCGGTGCAGCGGATCGCGAGGTCGGTGACGTCCATGCCCTTCGCGGCCCTCGCGTCGGTCGTCGCTCCGACGGGCTCCTTTTCCTTGCGGGCGAGCGCGTAGATCAGACCCAGATTCGGCGGCAGCCGCCCCGCGTTCTCGGGCGGCCCGAGCACCTTCAGCACGGAGTCCCAGTCGCCGGCGCGGAGGAACGGCTCGATCTCCTCGAGACGCGGATCGGAGACGGTGACCGCAGCGCGTGGCCTCGTCTCGTCGCGGCGTGAGGAAGGCGGCGGCTCGGTCGTCGCGTCGGCGAAGATCGCCGGTGACGCGCCCGGAGGAACGGACGGCGCGAGATCGGTGATCATCGGCGGCTCCGAGAGCTTCGCCTCTCCCGAGTGCGATGATGGCGGCGCCGAGCTCTTCTTGCGCGCCTCGGGCGGCACGCTCTCTTCGCGCCGCGGATCGCGTCGATCGCGGACGACCTCTTCGTCGATGTCGCGCATGGCCACGATCCGAGCGTGACATGCCACTAGCGCAAAAGCCCAAATAGCCACCCAAATTCTCGCGCCGAGACCGTACCCTCGCGGTCGTGCTGACCGATCGCCTCGAGGTCCGAGAGACGGCCGACCGCGGGCGCGGCGTGTTCGCGCGCGTCGCGTTCGAAGCGGGAGAGGTCGTCGAGAGCTGCCCGGTGATCGAGCTCCCCGAGGAGCAGCTCGTCCAGGTCGGCAACACCATCCTGCACTCGTATTTCTTCCAGTGGGGAGGCACCCGCGACGACGGCGCGATCGCGCTCGGGTTCGGGTCTCTCTACAACCACACGAACGACCCGAACGCGATGTACGTGCGGAAGCTCGAGCAGAAGACGATCGACTTCGTGGCGCTGCGCCCGATCGCCCCCGGCGAGGAGATCACCGTGAGCTACCACGGCGGCTTCGGCGACCGCTCGCCGGTCTGGTTCGAGATCCGCTGATCCGCGCGCAGATCGGATCGAATCGCGCCGCGAGCCATCCGCGGCTTCGCTTCATGCGTTTTCGTCACGACGCAATGAGCGCGCCTCGTGTGTGCAGAAAGTGCGAGAGCGCACGTTCCCCACGATGCGGAGTCGGCGAATGCGCGCGCAATATGCAAATGCAATCGCTCGTTCTCGCTCGCGTTGTCCCCCGATGCTCAGGGCGCGAGCAACCCTTCGTGCAGCGGCGAATCGAACGACGCCGGAGGTCCTGAATGCGTTTCGTTCTCATCGTGGTCGCCGCCCTTGCCGTTGCCGTGACGGGCTGTGGCTCGTTTCCGAAACCGGAGGCGCGCGTCACGTCTTCGGCAGGTGCCATTCGTGGTGCAGAGGAAGCCGGTGCGCCTGCGGTGCCTTCGGCCACGCTCTACCTGAAGCACGCGAAGGACAATCGTGAGGCCGCGCTCGCCGCCATCAAGGAGGGCGAGAACGAGAAGGCCGACTGGCTCCTCATGCGCGCCGAGGCCGACGCGGAGCTCGCCAACGCGCTCGCGCGTGAAGCGGCCGCCAAGGCCGATACGCAGAAGACGGCCGATCAGGTCACGGAACTGAAGAAGAAGGCGGACGCGCAATGAGCATCGGTACCATCTCCACACGACTTCGCGCCTTCTCGCTGTGGGCGCCGGTCCTCGCGTTCACCATCGCCGGCTGCAGCGCGACGCTCCCCCCGCCCGAGCTCGTCGCGGCCCGCGCCGCGTACAAGAAGGCCGAAGGAGGGCCCGCTGCGAAGCTGAAGCCGGCCGATCTCGACGCCGCGAAGGGCGCCCTCGGTCAAGCCGACGCGGAGTTCGAAAAGGACCCGGGCGGCGTGAAGGTCACCCATCTCGCGTACGTCGCCGAGCGCAAGGCGATGCAGGCCGAAGCCCTGGGCAACGCTGCGGCCGCCGCCGAAGAAAAGGCGCGCCTCGAGAAGGAGGCCGGCAAGACGACGGCCCAGATGATCGAGACCAACGAGAAGAAGCTCAAGGCCGTGCAGGGCGACCTCGCCGCGTCGAAGGCCGAAGTCGGCAAGGGCAAGGAAGCCCTCGCCAAGGAGAAGGAAGAGACCGCCAAGGAGAAGGCGGCGCGTATCGCCGCCGAAGCCAAGGCGAAAGAGGCGATGGACGCGCTCGCCAAGAGCCTCGCGGTGAAGCAGGACGACCGCGGCATGGTCATCACGCTCTCGGGCGGAGTGCTCTTCGCCACCGGCCAGGCGACCATCCTCCCCGGCGCGCAGGACCAGCTGAACAAGGTCGCCGACGCGCTCAAGACGCAGACCGAGCGCACGTTCGTCGTCGAGGGGCACACCGACAACGTCGGGACCGACGCGGCGAACCAGACGCTCTCGCAGAAGCGCGCAGACGCGGTTCGCGAGTACCTCATCGTGCGCGGAGTCTCTGCCGCGGCGATCACCGCGGTGGGCAAGGGATCGATGGTCCCGATCGGTGACAACAAGTCGCCGGAAGGCCGCGCGATGAATCGCCGCGTCGAGATCATCGTCGGCGGAAAGAGCTGACCCTCCCGTTCGCTCATGTCCGAACAACCGCTGATTCGCTTCCGTGAAGGCGGCGGTCCGAACGGCGCAGCGCTCGATCTCCGTGCGCTGCTCCGCTCTCGGCGTCGTGACCTCGTGCAGCGCTGGGAGACCGCGGCGCGCGCGAGGATTGCTTCGGACGATGTTCCGCGCGGTGAGCTGATCGACGCACTGCCGCCGTTCCTCGACGAGCTCGAGCGGCAGCTCGAAGCGGCGACGTGGCCGCGACGCGTGCTCGCGACCGGACCGATCGCGAGCGCGACCGAGCAGGGCGCACGAAGGCTTCGCCTCGGGTTCAGCGTCGCCGAGGTCGTCCGCGAGTACGGGCTCGTGATGGACGTGATCCTCGATCTCGCCGAGGAGAGCGGGTACCTGCCGACGGTGTCCGAGACGCGCGTGCTCTCCCGCGCGACGGCGCGCGCGACGGCGTCCGCGGTGTCCGAGTATGCGCGTCAGCGCGACGTCGATCTCCAGCGGCAGGCGGCCGAGCATCTCGGCTTCCTCGCGCACGAGCTACGCAATCCGCTGACGTCGGCGCGCGTGGCACTGTCGACGCTTCAGCGTCTCGGCCTCCCCGTCCATCGCGCGAGCGACATCCTCTCGCGGAGTCTCGCGCGTCTCGCCGAGCAGATCGATCACGCCCTCACGACGGTGCGACTGCGCGGCCGCGTGCCCTTGCGGGTCGAGCAGATCGACACCGCGGCGCTCCTCGCGGAAGCCGTCGCGGAGTCCGCGAACGACGCCGAAGAGAAGTCGATCGGCGTCTCGGTCGCGGCGGCCGACGTGCGCGAGATCGCGGGCGATCGACGTCTCCTCCGCTCGCTGTTCACGAATCTGCTGCGGAACGCGATCAAGTTCACCCGCGAGCGCGGCACCGTCACCATCCGTGTGCACAAGACGGCGACCGGCGTCCGCGTCGACGTCGAGGACGAGTGTGGCGGCATCCCCGCAGCGACGATGGAGAGCGTCTTCGCGCCCTTCGTGCAAGTCGGCGAAGACCGCAGTGGCTTCGGTCTCGGCCTTGCGATCGCACGACAGGCCGCGACCGCGCACGGCGGCACCATCACGGTGAACAACGCACCCCCGCACGGCTGCGTGTTCGTCGTCGAGCTTCCGGACGAGCCCCCGGCATCCTGACGTGCGCCGACGCGATCCGAGTGACGCTCACTCCCTCCCGTAGACCGACGGACCGCGCGGCACCCACCCGAGCCCTTCCGGGAACGACTCGTGCGCACCGATCACGAGCACGCCGCCAGGAGCCATGCGTGCGATCATCTGCTCGGCGCTCGCACGCGCGAGTGGCGCCTCGAAGTAGGTGAAGACGAGGTTGCGACAGAGGACGATGTCGAAAGGTCCATCGGGCATCGTCTGGCGGACGTCCTCGCAACGCACGTCGACGAGCGCGCGGAGCTCCTCGCGGATGCAGTGCTGGTCGTCGCGAGCCTCGAATGCCTCGGCGACGAACCGCGCGGGTAGCTCGCGTAGCGTCCCTCGGGGGTAGCACCCGCGCCGCGCGCGCTCGACCATGTGTGGTGCGGCGTCGGTGGCGATGATCTCGATCGCCACGTCGGGAATCGCCCGTGCGATCTCCAGCTGCCAGAGGATCGCGATCGTGTACGGCTCCTCGCCCGATGCGCACCCCGCGCTCCATACGCGGACCGAGCGTCCGGTCGTTGCCGCGTCTCGGGCGCGCTCGGGCAGGATCTCGGTGCGGAGGAAGTCGAACGTCGCGCGATCGCGGTGGAAGCGCGAGATGGGGATGCGACACATCGCCTCGAACACGGACCATTCGTCCGCATCGCTCTCGAGCCGCGCGCGATAGTCGCTGAGCCCGTTCAGCCCGAGCTCGACGATGCGCATTCGGACGCGCTTGTGCACGATGCCACGCACGCGACGGAACCCACGGATGCGCAGATGCAGCCGAGGGAGCGCCCAGTGGAGGAACGCGACGAATTCACGGTCGTCCATCACGCACCGAAGATCGCGCGCAGTCGTCGGTGACGGTGACGGAACGTCGCCCGGACGATCGTGCCGAGGAGCGCGTCGGTGCCCGGTACGCGCGGTGTCCAGCGGAGCTCGTCGCGAACGACGCACCCGCCTCCGCGCGGGTCGACCGTGCGGTCGTGCTCCCAGCGCGCCATCGACAACATCGTGGAGCGCTCGGAGAACGAGCGCTCGGAGACCGCGGCGAGCGCGATGTCGTCGAAGTCGATCGGCAGCACGCCGAACAAGAGGAGCCAACTGCGGAACAGCGTCTTGCCGATGGGCGCATCCCGGAGCGTGAGATCGCGCGGTCCGGTCATCTGCAGGTAGGGCCCGAGCTCCGCGTTCACCCCCTCGAACGTGGTCGCACGGCGGAACACCTCGTCCGCAGACGCGCGCAGTGCGCTCTCGATGGCGAACGTCCCCACGCGCGCTATCCGTCGGCGTCAGCGCTCGTGTCCGACGCGCTCGTCTCGGACGACGCATCCGGGGACGCGTCTCCGCCGCAGGTCGTGTTGGGACAACATCCGCACGGCGCGTTGCAAGACTCACCGCACGGAGGCGGCGGCGCGCAGCCGGCCTTCGAGCAGTCGATCGGCGACGTCGTATCGGCGCCGGTGTCGGCGACGGTGGTGCCGGTGTCGCCCGGTCCGCTGTCCACCGCGGGCTCCGCGGGCTTCGGCTCGACGCCGCTGCAGGAGACGGTCGCGGCGACGAGCGCCGCCACCATGACGAAGAGTCGGCTGCTCATCGCAGCCAGCGTACCGCGCCGGGTGTGCAAACGCCGCGAAGCTCGCGCGCGAGGCGACGTGGAGGGGCACTCGGCCGGCTTGCGTGTTACTCTCATTGAGTCTGAAAACGGCGACTTCGAGCGCGCGCCCGCGGCGCACTGGGAGCGTTCTGTCCCCGGGGATTCCCCTCGCGTGCAGAGGTGGATGGCGTGATGCGGCTCGGCCGTGACCGCCTCGTCCACAGTTCACGCGACGGAACGGCGTGTCCGTTCCTGCACGGAGCTCCTGTGCTTCCCTCGAATTCTACATATATCGTTCGCACGGGCCGGCTCGCGATCCTCTCGACCTTCTTTGCGGCCGCGGCCGCGTGCTCGGGAGCATCGGACACCGCGACGTCGGCCGAAGGGAACGACACGGGCTCCGACGTCACGGCGAGCGGTGACGCAGCGGCAGACTCCGGCGGATCCGGGTCGGATGCCACGGCGGGCTCGGACGCTGCCGGCAGCGCGGACACCGCCGGCGGCGGGACCGACGCGGCTGTCGACACGTATGTGCCCCCCGACCTCAGGGCGCCGAAGGTCGTCGACAACTCGCCCAACAATGACGAGACGGGTGTGACGACCACGCCCACGATCAGCGTCGTCTTCGACGAGCGCATGAAGTCCTCGACGATCACCACCACGACCTTCACGCTCTCGAAGGGCGGAGTCGCCGTCGGCGGCAAGGTCTCGAACTTCTCGCGCACGGCTTCGTTCGCACCGAGCGCGCCGCTCTCGCTCGACAGCACGTACACCGCGACCGTCACGGCGGACGCGACGGATCTCGCCGGCAATCACCTCGCGGCCGCGCATACCTGGAGCTTCAAGACGGACACGCTGGCGCCGATCGGCCCCGCGCCCGTCTACCTCGGAGCGTCGGGCCGCTTCGCCATCCTCGCGAAGTCGGCGATCACGAACGTGCCGACGTCCCTCATCACCGGCGACATCGCGGTGAGCCCCGCGGCCGCGACCTACATCACCGGCTTCGTGCTGACGCGCGTCGGCACGCGCTGGACCTCGCCCGAGGTCGTGGGCTCGATCTTCGCCGCGGACAGCGATGTGCCGACGCCGTCCGATCTCACCGTCGCCGTCGGCGATCTGCAAGCGGCCTACACCGACGCGGCCGGTCGCGGGTCGCCGACGTTGAACCTCGGCAGCGGCGCGATCGGCGGTCTGGTCCTCACGCCCGGCCTCTACAAGTGGACGACCGCGGTCCCCATCCCGACGGACGTCACCTTCTCCGGTGGCGCGAACGACGTGTGGATCATGCAAATCACCGGCGGTCTGACGATGGCAGTCGACAAGAAGATGCTGCTGGTCGGCGGCGCGCGGCCGAAGAACATCTTCTGGCAGGTCGCCGAAGCGGTGGACTTCAGCCCCGGCTCGCACGCCGAGGGTATCGTGCTGACGGAGACCTCGATCAACCTCGGCACCGGCGCGTCGATCAACGGCCGGCTGTTGGCGCAGACCGCGGTGACGATCGCGAAGAGCACGGTGACCATGCCGGCGCCTTGAGCCTCACTCGTAGAACCGCTGCGCGATCGGGTACTGGCGTCCGACCCACGCTCGGTCACTGACCCGCAGGGTCGGCGGGAACTGCACACGCTTGTATTCGTTGGTGCGCACGCGGCGTGCGATGGACCGCACCAGCTCCAGTGGATCGCCGGTCAGCTTCGCGGTGTCCTCCACGCCGAGCTCGCGCACGATGAGCGCTTCGAGGACGCGGTCGAGCACCTCGTACGGAGGCAGATCGTCCTGATCGGTCTGCCCCGGGCGCAGCTCGGCGCTCGGCGCCTTGGTCAGCGTGTTCTCGGGGATCGGGGGGACCTTGCCCGCGACGATCGCGAGCTCGTTGATCCGTCGCGAGAGCGCGTAGACCTCGATTTTGAACAAGTCCGCGATCACCGCCAATCCGCCGCACGTATCTCCATAGAGCGTGCAGTAGCCGACGGCGCATTCGCTCTTGTTGCCGGTGGTGAGCACGAAGGCGCCGGTGCGATTGGAGAAGGCCATCAGCGTCGCGCCGCGGATGCGCGATTGGAGGTTCTCCTCGGTCAGATCCTTCCACCCCGGCGGCGCCGGATTCGCCAGCATCAGCTCCCCGAGCTGCGCCTGATACCCAGCGAGGGTCCCGCCGATCGGCACGAGGTGAAAGCGGATCCCGAGCCGCTCCGCGAGATCGCGCGCGTCGGCGATCGAGTGGTCGCTCGAGTACGGCGAAGGCATCGCGAGGCCCACGACGTTCGCTGGACCGAACGCTTCGACGGCCAGCGCGGCGACGAGCGCGGAGTCGATCCCACCGGAGAGGCCGATCACGCAGTCCTTCGCGGACACCTTGCGGAAGTAGTCGCGCAGGCCGAGCACCAATGCGCTCCGGATGTCGTCGAGCTCGTGGCGCGTCGAGAGCTCGATCGCGGGGCCGGTCACGTCGACGACGATCATGTCCTCCGCGAACGACAGAGCCTCGCCGCGCGGGGCACCATCGGCACCGAACGCGCACGAGCCACCGTCGAAGATGAGGCCGTCGTTCCCGCCGACCGCGTTCGCGTACACGGTCGCGACGCGATGCCGTCGGGCGGCGTGCGCGAGCATCCGGCGACGGATCTCCCATTTGCGTGCCGCGTAGGGCGACGCCGAGAGGTTCACGACGGTGCGCGCGCCGGCCCGCACGACCTCTTCCACGGGATCGATCGCGTAGCGCCGCGCAGCGCCCCACAGCTCGGCGTCGTTCCAGCCGTCCTCGCAGACGACGACGCCGACCTTGGTCGTCGCGTCCCCGGGCACGAGCTCGAACACGTTGCCGGCCGGATCTGCGTTCGGCTCGAAGTAGCGGCGCTCGTCGAAGACGTCGTAGGTCGGCAAGAGCGTCTTCGCGAACGTGCGCTCCACGCGGCCGCCGCGCACGAGCGCGCCGACGTTCTGCATGCCCGTGCCGACGCTGGTGTGCCCGAGGGTACCGACGACGAGCGCGAGATCCTGGGGGATTTCCTGGGCGACGCGGGCGAGCGCGCGGTCGCACTCGGTGCGGAACGATGAGACCAACAGGAGATCGCGCGGCGGGTAGCCGGGGAGGACGAGCTCGGGAGCGACCGCGAGCACGGCCCCACCGTCCCGGGCGCGCCGGGCCGCGGCGATCACCGCATCCGCGTTCTGCGTGAGGGCACCGACCGTCGCATCGATCTGCAAGAGCGCGATCTTCACGGTCGGAGTATATAGAGGCAGGCCGAGCCCGGCGGACCGCGATGAGCGCGATGTCTCCATGATGGAAGAGCAGATCGATGCGCCGACGGACGCCGACTGGCTCGTCCTCGATGCGCTTTGGAGCGGCGTCGTGAACGGCTGGGAGGACGAGGTCCGCCATACGAAGTTCCTCGACCACGCGCGCGCGGTCGGCGCGCTGCCCGAGGCCGCCCGGCGCTACGGCCGGCTGCGTGAGGATCCCGAGCGCGGCGACCTGGCGAAGAAGCGGCTCGCGGCCATCGCGCTGGTCGCGACGAACGAGCTCTACGCGACGCGAACGACCCGAGCTCCGCGCAAGGCCCCGGGCTGGCTGGTCGGCGCGGCAGTGATCGTCTGCGCCTCCCTGCTCGGGTGGGCAGCGTGGGCCTTCGGCGTCGGCGGCCGCTAGCGCTGGCGACGCAGCAAAGAGCGCGCTAACCGGGGGCGATGTCACGCCCCGACGAGCCGACCGGTTCCGACTCCTTCGCCGCCATGTTCGAGGCCGACGCGCGCAACAAGCCGCGGAAGACGGCCGTCCGGGGGTATCGCCCGGGCGACAGCGTCGAAGGGACCGTGATCCGCGTCGGGAGCGACGCCGTCTACCTCGACCTCGGCGGCGCCGCGGAGGGGTACCTCGAGGCCCACGAGCTCCGCGATCACGAGACCGGCACGATGACCGTCGCGATGGGCGACAAGGTCCGCGCGATCGTCACCGATGCCCACGAAGACGGCATGGTGAAGCTCGGCAAGATGGCGCCGAAGGGGCGCGGCGCCGAGGGGTTGAACCACGCGCGCATGGCCGGCCTCGCCGTCGAGGGCCTCGTCAGCGGCATCAACAAGGGCGGCCTCGAGGTCACCGTCGACGGCATCCGCTGCTTCTGCCCCGCGAAGAGCGTGGACACGCGCTTCGTGAGCGACCTCAACGAGTACGTCGGCCAGAAGCTGCAGTTCCTCGTCACGCAGGTGAAGAACACCGACGTCGTGCTCTCGCGACGTGCGCTCCTCGACCGCGAGCAGGCCGATGCGCGCGCCGCGATGGCGTCGAAGCTCGTCCCCGGCGCCGTGCTCGAAGGACGCGTCACCTCGACGCGCGACTTCGGCGCCTTCGTCGATCTCGGCGGGGTCGAAGCGCTCCTCCCCGCGAGCGAGCTCTCGCACGATCGCTCGCTCCGCCCCGCCGACGTGGTGAAGGTCGGCGACACGCTGAAGGTGCAGGTCCTCGACGTCGGCCCCGACGAGAAGCGTCCCGGCCAGCAGCGCATCACGCTCTCGCTCAAGGCGCTCGCGGGCGATCCGTGGGACACGGTCGATCTGCAGGAGGGCGCCGTGAAGGAAGGGCGCGTCGTCCGCGTCGCCGCCTTCGGTGCGTTCGTGCAGCTCGCTCCTGGCCTCGACGGTCTCTTGCACGTGAGCGAGATGTCCGGCGAGCTCGACGACAAGGGGCAGCCCACTGGCATCCCCAAGGTCGGCGACGTCATCTCCGTGCGCATCGTGAAGGTCGATCGCGAGCAGCGTCGGGTTGGCCTCGCGCCCGAGGGTGCGCCGCGCAGACCCGCACGCGCCGGTGGCGGCGGCTCGAAGCTCGCTCAGGGCATGGTCGTCACGGGCAAGGTCAGCTCGGTCGAGAAGTTCGGCGTCTTCGTACAGCTCGACGGCGGCCGCGGCCTCATCCCCGCCGCCGAGGTCGAGAAGCGCGGGGGCGATCTGATCAAACAGTTCCCGATCGGCAGCGAGGTCCGCGCGAAGATCACCGCCGTCGACGCCACCGGGAAGATTCGTCTGTCGGTGCAGGGCGCGAAGAACGAAGACGAGCGCTCGACGTTCGAAGACTTCCGCGCCCGCGAGCAAGACCGCGGAGCGTCGAGCGGCAAGCTCGGGTCGCTGGGCGCGAAGCTGCAGCAGGCGCTGAAGGCGAAGAAGTAGACGACTCGACCTTCGGATGGACTCGCGGTCCCGACCTCGCTCAGGGCGAACGTTTCGGGGCGCCTCGGTGGGGCCCCGAGGAGGTCGACCCCACCTCGCCACGAGTTGCGTGCTCCCGTCAAGGCCCCATCGAAGATCGGATCAGCGTGCTGCTGGTGTCTCGCGCGTGGGGATCGGCGCATGCGACGCGAGGGCGGCCGCGAACACGATCAACAGCAGGAACAGCTTCGGTCCCGCCGAGAAGATGATCGCGCCGCGCTCCCAGGGGCGAGCCCAGAGCGCGAAGCTCCCTTCGTGCTCGGTGAGCAGCGCGATGGCCAACGTCGAGGCGAGGACCAGAGCGCGCGGCACCGTCCCGCGCAGTGAAAGGGCGGCGAGGAGCGCGATGGGGAGCGCAGCGAAGGAGACGTGGTGCTCGAACGCAAAGGTCGGTGCGACGATCATCACCACGACCAACGCAGCGAGCTTGGCGTCGGAAGAGATCTTCGGTGCGCGCCACGCCCACAGGCCGAGCAGCGTGATGATGAGCGCGATGTGCAGCAGCGCCGCGCGCGGCGAGAGGCGGAGTCCGTCGGTCCCGCGGCCCATGTCGAGGAGTCGGAACGCGAAGCCGCCGAGCGAGTGGTTGCCGTGCAGCCCGATCGGGATCGAGAGCTCGTGCCACCGCCGACCGGGCACGAACTGGAGCACGACGTCGCGCAGGAAGCCGGTGCCGCGCCCGCCGATCGCGAGGCAGGAGCCGACGATCAACACGGCGCCGGTGGCCGCGGCGACGAGCGCTTCGCGAAACTTCTTCTCGACGAGCGGCACCAACAACAACAGCGCAGGGCTCATCTTGATCGCGATGGCGACGCCGAGCAGCGCCGGAGCCCAGCGCCGCTCGCGGTGCACCCACCACGCAACGATCAAGAGCAGGATCACCGGGTTGACCTGCCCCATCCACTGCGCCGCGCGGATGGGCCAGAACGCGCACATCGCGATCGCGAACGCCGTGCGCGCGTGCTCGCGAGCTGCTTCCTGCTCCGCGTCTCCCACCGCGAACTGGCTCGCGACGTGGCGATCGAGGAGGAACATCGACGCGCCGAAGCACGTGATCGTGATCACCTCCCACACCATCCGCGCGGGGAACAGGTCGAGGAAGGAGAGCGGGACGAGCAGCTCGGCGAGGAACGGCGGATAGAAATACGGATGCGCGCCGCCGAGGCCTACCTCGCGTGCGGCGCGCTGGAGATCCGCGTTCTTGTACGGATCGAGCCCTTCGCTGAGGGCGAACGCTGCGGTGTGGAACGTCCCGTAGTCGTTGACGCTCTTCGCGCGGAGGATCTCGAGGAGATCGAAGAGGACGATACGGGTCCCGAAGATCGCCCACGCGATGAAGCGCGCGAACGACGCGACCCGAGTCACGTCACTTCGACTTCGCGGGAGCCGAGGCGGATCCAGCAGGCGCGGCGGACTTCGCGGGGGTCGCAGGCGTCGCCGGAGCCGCGGACTTCGCGGGGGTCGCAGGCGTCGCCGACTTCGCCGGAGCCGCGGACTTCGCGGGCGCAGCGGCAGAGCCGGAGGTGGCGGGTGCCGCGGACGATGCGGGCATCGTCATCGGCGCCATGCCGGCGTGGGGATCGGCGGGCGCGTCCGGATCGAGCTTGATCTGACGGGTGGTCGAGTTGGTAGGCCCGTCGATCGGCTTGCCGTCCTTGTCGACGAGATCGAGCTTGAACTCGAAGTCGCCCTTGCCGAGGTGCTTCACGACCTTCGGCGTCCACTTGGTGAACTCGCCGGTCAGCGGCGTGGCGAGGCCCGGGCCGGTGATCGTGTAGTGGACCTTCTCGCCCTTATCGAGCGTGGTGCCCATCAGATAGAAGTCGATGAGAACTTCCTTCGTCATGTCGCCGCCGTAGTTCCCCTTGGGGCGGCTGTAGATCATGTGCGGCTTCTTGACGTCGAACGTCGGCTTCCCCTTCTTGCCGACCCAGAAGACCGTCATCGAGGACGCGCCCTTCGCCTTCACCGACTCGTGCGTCGGGCGCGAGGGGAATGCGTGGAGGACGTGCATGCCCTCGGTGAGCTCGACGCCCGGGGGCAGGAGCTCGGTCATCTTGATCGGCGCCTTCGGGTCCGTGATCTTCTTGTAGGGGTGCGTGTCGAGGATCAGGTGGACGTGATTGCCGTCCGCCGAGAGCTCCCAGTTCTTCACGTCGAGGCGGATCGCCGCGTCCTTCGCCTTCGTCGGATCACCGACGCTCATGTCGTTCGCGGGCGCGAGGATCTTCACCGTCGGCGTCGGCGTCGGCTCGGGGCTCGGCGTCATGTCCTCGACGACGGCCGGCGGCGCGGGGGGGGGCGGGGGCGGCGTCGGCTCCGCGCTGACGACGGGGCTCGGGGCCGGCGTCGGGGTCGGCGGCGGCGCCGGCGTGGCGACGGGCGCGGGAGGCGGCGCCTTTGCTTCTTCCTCGGGACCACAAGCCGCGACGAAGAGAGGCCCGAACGCGATGGCGAACGCGACCAACGACAGATGATTCCGCTTCATGCGCCGCTGCTTCGCTCGTCTGCTGGAGCGCGTAAAGAGGAGATGAGGTCTAGGGTCTAGGGTCTAGGGTCTAGGGTTCGAGAGACGCTCGCTTCGCCCACGTCTTCTCGATGCCGTGGGCGCGCGCATCCACGCACTCTGCGCGTGCTCGCTCTCGTCTGGCTCTCGGACCCTAAACCCTAGACCCTAGACCCTTGACCGAAAACGAGCGCGGCGGCGACCACGAGGGCGCCGCCGCGACCGTTCCGTTCAGCGAGACTACGAGGTGACTTCGACGCGCAGGATCTTGCGGCCGATGAACACGTAATCGCCGTGGCCGAGCTCACGTTCGGCGCGGATGCGGAGGTACGTGCCGTTGCGCGAGTTGAGGTCCGTCAGGGTCAGCTTCGCGCCCGAGGGATCCGCGTCCACCCGCGCGTGGGTCGCGCTCATGTACACGTCGGTCGGGAAGTTCATGTCGCCGCCTTCGCGGCCGATCGCGATGCCGGTCTCCTTCGCGCAGACGACGTTGCCCGTGGCGCCGCCGGTGAGGACCTGCGCGACGCGGAACGGCGACGGACGCTTGGGGGACGACCAGAAATAGGTGCCGTCCTGATCGGGGTGATCGCTCGCCTTCGGCGTGGCTTCGACGCGGAAGACCTCTTCACCGGCGAGGAACATGTCGCTCGGCTGGAGATCGACGGTGCCGCGGATGCGCACGTAGACACCGTTGACCGAGCCCTCGTCGCGCACGACGAGCTTGCCGTCGCGGTAGAAGAGGTTCGCGTGGCGCGGCGAGACGAAGCGGTCTTCCGGGAACGTCAGGTGGCCCTGGCGCCCGACGACGTGCTCCTGCGCGTTGAGCGCGAACGAGAGGCCCTCCATCGCGGAGTCGCCTTCGGCGCGGATGAGGATCAGCTTCGCCCGTCCGGGGACCTGCAGCGTGCCGTAGTACTCCTCACGCAACGTGAGGATGTCCGGCGGCACCGCGGCGCCGCAGCGTCCGCAGAACTTGTGGCCGCTCGGGATCGGCGTCTGGCACGATCGACAGACGTAGTTGCGTGCTTGATCCATCAGCTCCTCCTTCGATAGTCCTCGAGCGGCTTTGCCCGAGAGGGGGCGAAGGGGAATCTTCCCGCTCGTCTCGTGCCCCCAAGATTCACCAGCGTTGTCACGGCTCTCACGGTCTGCTCGGTGCACCACTTCGACGCGCGGAGCGTCAGACGTCGAGGTGCCGAGCGAGGGTAGGACCTCCGGCGCTTGCGGGCGACTTCTTCTTTCGGACATCGGTCCGTCGAAGTTCGCGCCCACCGGAGAGATGGCCGACGTCTTGCGCCCGACCTGCGCCTTCATCGCGACCTGCGACGGATGCATCAGGCCCGGCGGCGGCTCGGTCCCGACCCGAATCAGCCCAGGCTTCTCCTTTGGGGACGCGGCGCGCTGCTGGCTCGCGAGGGTCGGCGCCTCCTTCGACGCGGGCTTCGGGGCGGGTTTCGGCGCCTCCGGAACAGGCGCGATGCTCGGCCTCTCGCGATGCAGCGTCAAATCGTGGCCGCAGCTCGCGCATCGCGCCGTGCCCATCGGGCTGTACGCATCGCACGAGCCGCAGACGACGCCGATTTCGAGGTTCACGACGCTCCCGCGACCGAGAAACGACGACGACGTCGCGACCCGGGACCTGACACGTTATCGGGCCGGCGAAAGAAGGGTCAAGCGGTCTACGGTCCGCCGCCTCTCGCGACCTTCCCCGAGCGTTTGCCCTCGCCCCTGGTGACGTGGGTCAACAGGGGTCAATAGGGAGGCGGGGAGGCGGGGAGGCGAGAGGGAGATCTGTGAGGTCTGCCGTTCGTAGCTGGGAACACACGAGGCTCTCGCGAGCCGTAGCGTCGAGCAGGTCGAGGAGAGCGCGCGGCAGCATTCTTGAATCCTCCTCCCTCTCGCCTCCTCGGCTCCTCGCCTCCCTGTGAATGGGCTTCACCTGGAGTCGCGAGCAAAGCCAACGTTACTTCTTGATCTTCCAGGTCGTCCCGGTGGCGCCGTCGAAGAGCTCCACCCCCGTCGCCTCGAGCTCCCTGCGGAGCGCATCGGCGCGAGCGAAGTCCTTCGACTCGCGGGCGTCCGTGCGCTCGGTCACCTTCGCTTCGATGTCGGCCTCTGTCTTGCCGAGGATCGCGAGGCGCTGCGTGCGGGTGCGCGCTACGTACTTCGTTGCGGAAGCGCGGAGGAGGCCGAGGACGTCGGCGATCTCGCGGATGGCCTGCGAGGACACGCCGATCACCCGCGCGATCGGCGGACGCTCCCCCTTCTTGCGTTGGTGGGCATCGAGCATCTCGTTGAGGATGGCCGCGATCTCGTAGAGCTTCGCGATCGCGTTGGCGGCGCCGAGGTCGTCGGCGAGCGCCGCGATGGCGGTCTCGCGCGCGCGCCTGACCGCGGTCATCGCGTCGGCGTACGGCTTCGGGAGCTCGCCTCCGCTGACGGCGACGGTCATCCCATCGACGCGCGCGAGCGTCGTGTAGAGGTAGTCGATCTT
>JBKJQC010000391.1:0-8116 GCA_046593995.1 Polyangiales bacterium | reverse complement strand
GGCGCCATGTATGCGGGCGTGCCGATGATCAAGCCGACGGTGCGCGCCGTGGCGTCGACGGTCGCGGTGGTGGCGCGCGCGATCCCGAAATCGGTGATCACGACGCGCTCCCCCGAGATGAGGACGTTGTCCGGCTTGAGATCCCGATGCACGATCCCGGCGGCGTGCGCCGCGGAGAGCCCGCGCGCGACGTCTGCGGCGAGCCGCAGCGCTTCGGGCATCGCGGCGCGGCGTCCCGGGCCGAACCGTTTCGCGAGCGACTCGCCGATGATCAGCTCCATCGTGAGGTAACGGATCCCGTCCTGGTGGCCGAGATCGTAGGTGCGCGCGACGTTCGGGTGCGTGACCCGTCGCGCGAGCTTCACCTCGCGTCGGAAGCGATCGAGCATGCCGGGCTCTTCGGCGATCTCCGAGCGGAGGACCTTGAGTGCGATCTCCTCGCGGAGCTCGTGGTCGACGACGCGGTACACCGCGCCCATGCCCCCCTCGCCGAGTGGGCTGACGATCTCGTAGCGGTTCGCGAAGAGCACGCCGGGCGCGAGACGACTCGACGGCACCGCGCCCACCAACATGGTGGGCGCCGAGGCGATGTCGGTCGTGCGTCCCGAGCTCGACATCCGTCAGCCCTTCGACTCGCTCGCGATGCGGGCTTCGGCCGCCTGCAGCGTGTTCTTCAGCAGATACGCGATGGTCATCGGGCCGACGCCGCCGGGCACCGGCGTGATCGCGGCGGCCCTTGCCGCGGCGCGATCCTAGGTCACGTCGCCGACGGGCTTGGTCTTGCCGACGGGCAGCGCGGCGCGGTTCATCCCGACGTCGATCACGATCGCGCCGTCCTTCACGTGACGATCGTCGACGAGGTCGGCGCGTCCGACCGCGACCACGAGCACGTCCGCCGTGCGGCACACGGCCGGCAGATCGCGCGTGCGCGAGTGCGCGATGGTGACGGTCATGTGCCGTGCGAGGAGGAGCTGCGCGACGGGCTTGCCGACGATGTT
Organism: Polyangiales bacterium; assembly: GCA_046593995.1. GTDB lineage: Bacteria > Myxococcota_A > Polyangia > Polyangiales > JADJMO01 > JALHOE01. The sequence goes on along the minus strand of JBKJQC010000391.1, from coordinate 7,118 downwards.
GCTCCGCCCGACGACCACTGCGTTCGCACCGACCAGATCGACGCCCCCGGCAAGCCGCGCGCGTGCCTCGTCGATCAGGCGCATGCAGCCCATCGGCGTGCAGGGGACGAGCCCCGGACGACCAGACGCGAGGAGTCCCGCGTTGTGTGGATGGAAGCCGTCGACGTCCTTCTTCGGATCGACGAGATCGAGGATGCGCTGCTCGTTCATTCCCTTCGGCAACGGGAGCTGCACGAGGATGCCGTCGACCGCACGATCCTCGCTCAGGCGACGGACGAGCGCGACCAGCTCCTCCTCCGAGACCGTCGCAGGGAGGCGATGGATCTCACCGTCCATGCCGACCTCTTTCGCGGCCTTCTCCTTGTTCCGCACGTAGACTGCGGACGCAGGATCTTCACCGGCGAGGACGACGTGGAGCGCAGGGGCCCGCCCGTGCTTCTGCTGGAACTGCTCGACCTCGCGCGCGACCTCGCGTCGTACGTCCGCGGCGATCTCTTTCCCATCGAGGACCAGGGCCATGCTCCGCCCGTTGTGCCGCGGATCGACCCGGGCCGAAAGAGCCCGCCTACTGCAGGCTGATCCGCAACGAGGTCACTGCACCGGCCGCGATCGGCAGCGATTCGGTCTTGTACGCAGTCGCGCCACGCTCGAGCGTGAGCGAGAACGGGTTCGAGGTGGCCGGCGACACGTTGTAGAAGACGAGCGTCCCCGAGGTGCCGGTCTGCGTCGCCGTCGCCGAGATCGCCAGCCCCTCGTCGTAGTAGGCGCGATCGGTGCCGACCGTGCGCGCCTTGATGCCCGCGTAGCGCGCGCCCTGCGGGTTGTAGACGTGGATGACCACCGTGGCGCGCGTCGCCGTGTCGACGGCGAGGCCGATCGAGCCCGCCGACGAGGCGACGATGGTGTCGCGATAGAGCGGGAGCACGAGCGTGCCCGGGAGCATCACGCCGACGATGGACGACGGCGTCGTCCGTCCGGTCTCGACGAGCTGGAGCCAGGTCGGCGCCGCGACGGCGGCCGCGATGTCCGGCAGCGTGAAGTCCCCGCCGAGCTGCGACTTCACCTCCGTCACGCCTCCGCCGACCTTCGAGGCGCGCACCGTGATGTTCGGCGCAGCGGTCGCGTTGGCCGCCTCGCTCAGCAGATCCCCCGGCTGACGGACCACGCCGGACGCGGTGACGGCGCCGCCGTCGCCGAACGCATCGGAGAACGCATCGCCGGTCACCGCCGCATCGGTCCCCACGCCGCCCCCCGTTCCGCCCATGCCCGTGGGGTTACCGCTGCCACCGCCGAGCGTCGGGGGGCGGTCCTTCTCGCTGCTGCACGCGAGGCCGACGACGACCCCGCTCACGAGGATGGGGGAGAGCGCGGCGAGGAGGTGCGTGCGCATCATGCTTCCCGATAGGTTACCGCGGGGAGCGGGCTGTGCAGCTCACCGCTTTCACGGCGCGCGCGATGGAGCGCGTAGGCAGCGGCGATCAAGCCGAACCCGATCAGCTGCGACGTCGAGAGCCCGAGGAGGCCACCGCGCGCGTCGCGACGGAGGACCTCGATGACGATGCGCGCGGCGGCATAGAGCGACACGAACGCGACGAACACCTGTCCGTCGTAGCGCTTCCGCGGGTTCACGACGTACCAGCAGATCGCGCTGATCGCGAGCGACGCGAGCGACTCGTAGACCTGCGTCGGATGCACCGGCAGCGAGGGGAACCGGCTCGAGTCGAGGAGGTGCGCGTCGTGCTGCGCCTCGCTCGCGGGGCTCCCCGGCGGGAACGAGAGCGCCCACGGGAGATCGCATTTGGCGCCGAAACAGCACCCGGCGAGGAGGCACCCCATGCGTCCGAACGCGAGGCCGATCGGGATGCCGATGCCCGCGTAGTCCGCGGCCTTCCAGAAGGGGAACCGATCGCGCTTGAGCAACGGGACCGCGACGGCGGACGCACCGAGGAAGCCGCCGTAATACGTGAGGCCGCCGGCCCAGAAGCGCGCCCACGCGAAGCAGTCGCTCGACTTCGGGTGGCAGACGCCCTTCACCGCGTCCCACACGCCGTCGTAGCCGGCCGTCGACGAGAGGCATTGGGCCTGGCTGATCTTCCAGTCGACCGCGCCCGGATCGGTGCAGAGGTGCACGTAGTCCCAGAAGTAGCCGTCCGCGAGCACGTGCAGGAGCCGCCCCCCGGCGACACCCCCGAGGAGCATCGCGAGGTTCAGGTCGATCATCACGTCGGGGTCGAGCCCCTCGCGCCGCGTGGTCAGGGCCGCGGCGATGCCGGCGAACGCGAACCCGGTGAGCAAGAGGACGAAGTAGCTCGGGAACGCGATACCGAACTGGCGGAAGAGCTCGGGACGCACGCCCTCACCTTAGCCGGTCACGCCGCCGGTGGCTTGATCGCTGCGGCCGGCTTGCGAACCGCGACCGGACGCTTGTGCGGGAACAGGAAGTCGATCGCCATCAGGCCGACGCCCACGCAGATGGCGATGTCGGCCACGTTGAACGTCGGCCAGTGCATGTCCTGGACGCCTTTGCGCCAGTAGACGACATCGATGAAGTCGATGACCTGACCGTAACGCACCCGGTCGACGAGGTTGCCGAGCGCCCCGCCGAGGACGAGCGGGAGGCCCCACTTCAGCGCGCGCTGCTTCGGATCGAGCTTGCGGTACATGCCGACGATCACGACGACCGCGATCACCGAGACGACCACGAAGAAGGGCTTACGTACCTTCTCCGGCTGATCGTGGAACATGCCCCAGGCCCCGCCGGGATTGCGCGCGAGGACGAGCGCGAGGCGGCCCTTGATGAGCTCCTTCGCCGGCAGCCGGAAGCCGTCCTTCTCGAGGTGCTTCACGGCCCACCACTTCGAACCGAGGTCCGACACGAGGACCAGGAGCGAGACGGCGACCAGGAAGAGGTACGAGGGGGCCGGCACGCTCTGGTCGGCGGGACCTGCGGATGCGGGGCTCGCGGTCGAGCTCGGGACCGGTTTCGCCGCTTCCGGCGTGTCGGGGGTGGCGTCGGGCATGATGACTGGCGTCGGCTCGTGTGCGGGGGCGCGTGGGGCCGCGCGTACGGGGGAGGGGGGATCTACGCCAGGACCTTGCCCCTGGCAAAGCGCGAAGGCGTCTGGACCGGCGGCGACCCTGAATCGGCTCGGCGGACGAAAGCGACTACCCCGGAGGAGTAATTTTTGTGGGAAGGTTGCTCGCGCCGGCCGACTAGAGCGATTGTTTCGGATCGCTCGCCTCGGCGAATCCACGCCACAGCTCCTCTCGCGCGCATGGCCACAGTCAGCTCGCTCGTCGTCAAGCGCCGCCTCGCCTCGATGCGCCAGGTGGAGGATGCGCTCGCCCGACAGACTCTGTACGGCGGCGACGTCGTCACGAATCTGCTCGAGGTCGCGCCGCCTCCGTCGACCGACGAGGTCGCGCTGACCGCCGCGCTCGCAGACGCGCTCGAGATCCCACCCGCACCGGTGGACGCGCTGCGGTCTCCCGATCCGGTCGCTGTCGCGCGCATGCCCAAGGCGATCGCGGAGCAACACGGCTTGGTGCCGATCGCGATGCGCGACGGCGCCGTCCTCGTCGCGCTCGCCGAGCCGCTCGTATCGGCGACGGTCGACGAGCTCTCGGCCATGATCGGTGCGCCGATCCTGCAGTGCGCCGCGCCGATCGTGCGCCTGCGCCAGGCCCTCGAGCGCGCGTACGGCGTCACGATGGATCGACGCACGCGCAGGCTCGCGGCGATCCTCGATGGCAAGCCCGCGACGGACGCCGCGGCGGCGTCGCGCCGGACGTCGATTCCCGACGTCGCCGACGATCCGGTCGCGGCACGCGCGCTCGCGAAGGCGACACCGAGCCAGCCTCGCGTGGTCCCACCGCTGCTCGCCGCGTCGCAGTCGGCACCGCCACCCGCGCCGGCTCCCGTCGCGCCGACTCCCGAGCCGCCGTCCGTCGCCACGCCCTCGCGTCCGCCGGTGACCACCATCCGTGCGGCTGCTGCGGCGGCCTCGAGCGGTGCAGGCGCGTTGCAGTGGTTCGTGCGGAGCGCGAAGGGGGAGGCTGCGTCGAGCGCACCCGGGCGTCGCCGCCGCGGTCCGTACACGCGCGCCGACGCCGAGAGGGTCTTCGGAGACCCTGCCTCCACGGACGCCGTGCTCGCTGCGGTGCTCGAGTTCGCGCAGCAGTACTTCGCCTACGTCGCGATCTTCCTCGTCCAGGAGGACGTGGCCGAGGGGTGGGACGCGGTCGGCGCCGGCGCGTCGGGCGATCGCGTACGGAAGATGGGCGTGCCGCTCGATCTCCCGAGCCTGCTCTCGACCGCGCGCGAGCAGCGTGCGCCGCTCGTGAGACCGCGACCGATCGATGGGCTCGACGCGGTCGTCGCCATCGATCTCGAACGCCCGCGCAGCGGCGACGTCGTCGTCGCGCCCGTCGTGCTCGGCAAGCGTGTCGTCGCGCTCCTCTACGCAGACGACGCGGGCTCGTCGATCGTCACGACGGAGGTCGCGGAGGTCTTCGCCGTGATCGCGGAGGCGGGCACCGCGCTCGCGCGGATGATCGTCCGCAAGAAGCAGAAGAACGCGCCGCTCCCCGCGAAGCCCGCCTCGCAGAGGCCGGAGCGGCGCGTCGACCCCGACACGGTGGCGGAGCGTGCCGGACTCCTCGCGAAGGCGATCGCCGGCCCTGCTCGGGAATCGCGATCGTCGCGTCCTCCTTCGGCAGCGATGAAGCCCCCCTCCGCGTCGCCGTCTCCTGTCGCTCCTCCTGCGGAGTCCGCGCCGATCTCGGGACCGATCTCGGCACCTCCGTCCGCGGACGCTCCGCAGAAGCGCTTCGACACGCTGCCGTATCGCGAGGCCGTGCGGCCGATCTCCACCGAGCGGATCGTCTCGCCGGCCTTTCCGCCCGACGACACGCGCAAACAGCCCACCGATCCGATGGGCCATCAGCTCGACACACCGACGCCCTCTCACGAGAGCGTGCCGGCGGCCGATGCGAGCGGCGTGGCGCTCGCGCGGATCACGCAGCCGATCCCCGCCCTCCGCGATCTCGAGGACGAGAGCGCGGTGACGATGCGGCTTCCGTCGAATCGGCCCGGGCCCCCGTCCGATCCGCCGCGTGCTCCCGTCGCCGAACCGGCGAAGGAGCCGAGCGTGCCGCCGCGCGCGCCGATCGCGACGCCGACGCCGCCGCCGCCCGCGCTCGCGGGGCGACGCGGGCTCGGCCCGCTCATCCCGCGCGAGGAGCCGGACAGCGTCTACATCACCGTCGACGATGCGGACGTCAGCGACGACGAGCTCGACGACCTCCTCTCGCTGGCCGACCGCTCGCACGCGCGCGCGGTCGAGCCGCCCGCGCGCGAGAGCGAGCGGTTCGAGGTCTACGCCGCGCGCCAACCGCCGGCGTCGAGGCGCACCTCGGAGATGGAGCTCCCGAAGGTGATGGTCGCGATCGAGCCCGAGTACGTCATCCTCGTCGATCGCGTCGTGCACGGCGGCGACGGCGGCGATCGCGCGGCCGCACAGCTGCGCGCGCACGGCATCGCGGCGCTCCCCGCGATCATGGATCGCTTTCCGGGCCCGACGCGCTGCGACCGGACCATCCCGATCGCGCACGTGCCGACCGCGGCGCAGGCCGGACCGTTGCTCGGCCTGCTCGTGGAGCTCGGACGCCTCGCCCTGCGCGACATCCTCGCGCGGCTCGGCGATCCGATCGCGGAGACGCGCTTCTGGGCGGCGTGGCTCCTCACCGAGATCGTCGATTCCGAGTCCGCCGCGCCGCTCGTCCCCCGCCTCGTCGACGACGATCTCGCCGTGCGGCGCGCCGCCGGGATCGCGGCGCGCTGCCTCCTCGATCACCACGCCCAAGTGAGAGGCGTCGTCGATACGATCGTCGAGCCGCTCACCGGCGTGCTCCTCGATCCCGGAGCGCCGGTGCCGCTACGGATTCGCGCGGCGTGCGCGCTCGGCGAGCTCCGCGAGCAGTACGGCGTCGAGGGGCTGATCCTCGGCCTCGAGGCGCGAGAGCCCGAGATCGCCGCCGCAGTGCACGACGCGCTCGTGACGATCACGCGGCAGAACCCGGTCGCGCGCGGCGAGTCGTGGCCGGCCTGGTTTGCCAAGCAGGGGCAGAGGGCGCGCCTCGAGTGGCTGATCGACGCGCTCCTCGAGGAGGATCTCTCGCTCCGCGAGGCCGCAGCCCTCGAGCTCAAAGAGAAGACGAAGGTCTATTTCGGTTATTACGCGAACCTCCCGCTCCCGGAGCGGGTCCTCGCGCACCGCCGATATCGGACCTGGTGGCGCGACGAGGGAAGAAAACTCTTCGAGGGCAGCGCGTCATGAGCGCGCCTTCGCCGTTCTGCGAGCCCTGACGCTTCCCGCGGCGCTCGGGTTTCGGTACCGTTCACGCCGAACCATGGCGCTCCGCGAACTCCTCCCCAAGGCTTTCATCCTCGCTCTCACGCTGAACGCCTGCGGCCCGAAGCCGACGACGGTCGGCGCAGCGCAGTTCCCCACCGCGTCGAAGCTCTCGCCGACGGCGCTCCCGCAAGGGGTCACCTGGTCCGGCGTGTGGTTCATCAACACCGCCGGCTCGCGCGGGACGATGCACATCCTGATGAGCGGCGAGGACAAGTTCCACGGCTGCTGGATGGCGGAAGACAAGCACGCGCGCGCGACCTTCGTGGGCACCGCGAAGGAGAACATCGCGATGTTCGACTGGACGCAGCGGAAGGTCGGCTTCGTCGGCGCGCCCGAGCGCGTGTCGGCGTACCTGATCCTGACGCCGGTCGAGGACGGCCGTCACAAAATCAAGGGTGAGTACGGCGGCGATCTGAGCAGCGACAGCGGCAATACCTGGGAGGGCATCAAGCAGAAGAACGCCGAGCCCAAGGAAGACGGCTGCAAGCTCGAAGAGGGCGACACCGAGACGACGGGCAAGCCGCTCGACTGAGCTCGCTCGGGCTGCCGTCCGTAGCGGCAGGCGGCGCGGGTACGGTCGCGCAGTGTCGTCGGGGCAGCTGGGACTGTCTGCGAAGCGCCACCGCTAGGACGAAGGCTGCGGCGAGGACCAAGAGGACGAACGCAGTCGCGACACGGCGCGCGCGCAGCGCCTTTCGTTCG
>JBKJQC010000292.1:0-3112 GCA_046593995.1 Polyangiales bacterium | reverse complement strand
CCTCGAGCTCGGTCTCGTAGATCGAACCTCCGACGCAACCGGCGACGAGCACGCAGAGAATTGGGAACAGTGCGCGCACGTGGCGCGCCCAGAGCGAAGAGCCAGTCATCGATTCCTCCCGAACGTCGAGGCCAACGTCGAGGCAGGGGAGTAGCATCGCCGCGCGACTCGGACCACATCCCTCGTCACGGTTCTCGGCACGGGACGAGAGCGGTCGACCCCGGGCGTCCGATGTCGCAACGGAAGACCACGACGCTTGCGGTAGAGACGGACGGCGAATACGGTCCGCGCCCATGTCGGAAGCCCCCGTCGTCGACGTCGCCGCCACCACCGTCACGTTCGGCGGCACCACGTACAAGATCACCGCGCTCGGCGACGACTCGTACACCGTCCTCGTCGAAGGGGTGCCCGTCGGCCGGATCCTCTACTCGTTCGGCTCGGCGCAGGGCGTGCCCGAAGCCGGCTCCCCGACGAGCGAGGACACGCTCTACGCCATCGGCGAAGCGTGGTTCGCGGCCGTCGACGCAGGCTGATCGCCCCGCTCAGGGCGCTGCTCAGGGAACGAGGACGATCTTGCCGACCGTGCTCCGCGCTTCCATCGCGCGGTGGACGTCCGCGGCGTCACGAAGCGGCGCCTCGCGCCCGATGATCACGCGGATCTCGCCCCGCACGACGCGACGCGCGAGATCGTCGAGCGCCGGCGCGCAGAGGTCGCGGTTCTTCAACAGCGACGTCATGTAGTAGCCGGTCACCGAGGCGTTCTTCGTCATCAACGGGACGCCGTCGATCGTGCCGCGGAGATCGCCGCTCGCCGCGCCGTAGATCACCATGCGCCCGAGCGGTGCGAGCACCGCGAGGTTGCGCCGGTAGTGGTCGGTGCCGCCGACCATCTCGAGGATCACGTCGACGCCCTTCCCGCCGGTCGCGTCCTTCACGGCCTGACCCCAGTCGCCGCGCGAATCGATCGCGACGTCGGCGCCGAGCTCGCGCACGAGCGCCCGCTTCTCCTCGCTCGACGCGATCGCGATCACCTGCGAGGCGCCGAGCGACTTCGCGAGCTGGATCGCGAGCGTGCCGACGCCGCCGGCTGCGGCATGCACGAGCACGCGCTCGCCCGCTGCCATGCGGCTCGACAACGTCAGGACGTGGTGCGCGGTGATCCCCTGGACCGGCAGGGCCGCGGCGCGCACGTAGTCGAGGCCTTCCGGGATCGGATAGCAGTCGTGCGGTTTCACGAGGACGCGCTCCGCGTACGCGTTCATCGCGAGCGTCATGACGCGATCGCCGACGGCGAGCCCCGTCGTCCCTTCACCGACCGCGACGACCTCGCCGGCCGCTTCCATCCCTGCGATCTGCGGGAACGACGGCTTGATGAAATACGTGCCGCTGCGGAAGTGCGTGTCCGCCCAGTTCACGCCCACCGCCTTGACCGCCACGACCGCTTGTCCCGGTCCGGGCGTGGGATCGTCGACTTCGTCGTACTGCAATACGTCGGGCGGACCGAGCCGATGGAAGCGAATCGCGTGCATCGCGCTCGATCATAACCGGCAGCACGGTACGCTGGCCGCCATGCTTCAGCGTCTTGCGGTCGGTGCACTCTTCCTCCTCGTCGGCTGTCAGGGCGGGTCGAGCGGTCCGACCGCCTCCGGGCGCGCGTCGGCTGAGGAGCGCCTGCAGCGCCCTCGGTGGGAAGGGGTGAAGCTCGACGTCGCGCTCCGTGCGCTCGTCACCCCCGCGTCGCGCATCGTCCTCGATCGCGCGCCGGTGCCGGTGCTGATGCCGAAGACGTTCGCGCCACACGCCATCGTCACCGCCGATACCCATTGGGCCGCGTGGTCTTCGCGACATGCCGCGGTGACCGTCTCGGTGCACGCCACCGACCTCGCCGTCGAGCACGAGGACGTCCCCGCGATGCACGGCACGCGCACGATCCGCGGCGTCGCGGGGTGGATCACCCAGAACGAGGGGATCTGGAGCGCGTCTTGGCAAGAGCACGGCGCCGCGTACACGCTCGAGCTCGAGTGCGACGAGCCCACCGAGGCTCGCTGCGCGAACGACGAGCTCCTGCTCGCGATCGCCGACGAGCTCGCTGTCGCCGGTCCGCTCGCGTCGGACGGCACGGTGTCGAAGTGAAGAAGCTCTCCTCGTTGTTCGGGGCGGCGCTGCTCGTCTGCACCGGCGTCGCGCTCGCCGCGACGTTCACGTATCGCCCGGCTGGTGAGCTCGCGGCCAACTCGGGCACCGGCCGCAAGGACACGCGCGTCTACGTGCCGGGCATGCGCTTTCCCATCGAGAAGGCGCCGGCGTTCGCGAACTCGCAGGTCTACGGGGTCGGCGGAGGCTCCGGCCCCGCGGGGTCGCAGTGCTCGACGGCGAACTACAGCTATCCGTGGCGCGACAACTACTGCGAGCGCCGCTCGTGGGACATGCCGCTCTGCCCCGCGGGCACGGGTCACCAGGGGCAGGACATCCGTCCCTCCACCTGCGCGGCCGGGGTTCACTACGCCGTCGCCACCGTCGACGGGACGATCACCAGCATCGGCAGCTACTCGGTGTATCTCACGGCCGCGAACGGCACGCGCTTCGACTACCTCCACATGTCGAACGTCAGCGTGCGCGTGGGCCAGAAGGTCACCCGCGGCGCGCGCCTCGGTCGCGTGTCGAACGTCTTCGGTGGCACCCCGACGACGATCCACCTCCACTTCAACATCAAGCAGAACGTGTCCGGCGTCGGCTACGTCTACGCGCCGACGTACATGTCGCTCGTGAGGTCGTACGAGGCGTTGGTCGGGCCGGCCACGATCGACACCGACGGTGACACCATCGTCGACAGCACCGACAACTGCGACACCGTCTCGAACCGCACCCAGGTCGACACCGACAAGGACGGCAAGGGCGACGCCTGCGACACCGACGACGACAACGATGCGATCCTCGACACGACCGACAACTGCCCGACGGTCGCGAACAAGACGCAACTCGACACGGACAAGGACGGCAAGGGCGACGCCTGCGACACGGACATCGACGGCGACGGCAAGCTGAGCACGGCGGACAGCTGCCCGCTCGTGAAGAACCCTTTCCGTCGGCGTCCGCGTCCTCCTGCAAAGGG
>JBKJQC010000276.1:0-6339 GCA_046593995.1 Polyangiales bacterium | reverse complement strand
TCGTCGCCGTGCCGTCGCCGGTGGCGTACGCGACGGTGACCTCGGTCGCCGAGGCGTGCGAGAGCGTCACCGTGAACGTCGCGGCCGTCGTGCCGGCGTTTCCTTCCGTCACTGCGGCAGGGCCCGTGACCGAGATCGTGGGCGGACCGGCGTCGACGTTCGCAGTGTCGACGTTCGCGCCGTCGCTGCCCGTGTCACCGGAGCTGGTGTCGGTCGCAGCGCCAGAGTCCTGGCCGCTGTCCTGGCCGCTGTCCTGCGCGCCGCCGGTGTCGCCGCTGTCCTGCGCGCCGCCGGTGTCGCCGCCGTCGGCCCTGCCGGTGTCGGTCGTCCCCGAGTCCGCGCGGCCGGTGTCCGTCGTCGCGGTGTCCGGCGTGCCCGTGTCGTCCGGGGTGCCGGTGTCGACGGTCGTCGTGTCTGCACCGCCGGTCTCGTCGATGATGCCGGTGTCTTCTTCGACGATGTCGCCGGTGCCTGCCGTCTCCTCGCTGCAACCGACGAAGCCTGCGCCGCAGGCCACCGAGGCGAGGAAGAACGTCGTTGCGAGGAGACCGTGTCGCCTGCGCGTCAGATAAGCCATGTCATGCTCCTTGATGGCGCCGCGAAGAGCGGCGCCCGGGCAGGAAAAATAGCCTCGCGCAGGCACATGATCCACGTCCGACGCGGCGGGATCGATTTTTCGTCTCTCTGCTCGTGCTCGGCGCGCGCGTTCGCATCACCGCTCGCGCCGTCGTCGTTCGACCTCAGAACCCGATGCCTGTCTGCAGCTGTGCCGTGAACGCAGTCTGCATCTTCGGATCCGCGGGCTTCAGCGGATCCGTCGTCACGCCCGGTCGCTCGTTGAAGAACACCGGGAGGTCGAGCTCCACGAACCACGCGACCCGACCGAGCTTGAACCCCTTGTTGATGATGGGGATGAAGCCGAAGTTCGTGCGATCGGTGACGCGAATCGCGGCGCGCAGGCCCACGACCACCGGACCGAGGTCGTAGACCACGCCGGGGTCGATCACGAGCTGGGTGATCTGGTTCTTACGGTCGATCGTGGTGTACGCGACCATCTCGTAGTCGATGGCCAGCTTGTCGGTGAGCCGCACCGTGATCCCGGGTGCGAGGCCGAGCGTCACGAAATCGCTCCCGATCGTCGTGGTCTTGTCGGCGACCGTGAACATCGGCACGGCGAGCCCGAAGTGCCCTCCGACGCGCGGCGCGTTGTCGATCGGAGAGGCGAAGGGTGCGACGTCGTCCGCAGACGCATCGGCCCCCACGAGAAGGAAAGCAGCAGCGAGCCCCACGGCAACCGAGCGACGGATCATGATCGAGCCTCCGCGCCCGAGAGGACGCTAGGCCGAGCTTGTGGTCCAAGTTCTCGGCAGATTCCGCTCTCGTCGTGCTCCCTCTGCGGGGTCGTTTCCGCGAAGATAGAAATGATGTCGCGCGGCCCCTCGCGCTCGCGTGCAATCTACGCTTGCGTAGGACACACTCGGAGACACATGGGCAGGCCCCGCGTGCTGATCATCGACGACTCGGTGCCGCTCGCACACGCGTTCAGTCGCGCGCTCGAGAGCGTGTTCGACTGCGTCGTCGCCACGAGCAGCGAAGCCGCGCTCTCCGCGCTCGCCGACCCCGCGCTCGACGCCATCGTGTGCGACGTGTTGATGCCGACGCTCTCCGGGGCGCAGTTGCATCACTGGTTGCGGCAGACGAGGCCGGAGATGGTCCGGCGCATCGTGTTCGTCACGGGGCTCGACGAACGAGAGGCGCGCGCCTCGTTGGGCGATGCCGCGTCGCCGGTGCTGCAGAAGCCGGTCTCGATGGCGACGCTGCGCTCCGCCGTCGCGAACGTGCTGCTGCCGGCGGCCTGAGTCCGGCGTCAGCGTCGGCTGGTGCGCGAAGCGCGCTCTGCGTGCTGCTGAGACTGCGCGGCCTCGTGGACGGCCTCGACCAGCTCGTCGAGCTCGAAAGGCTTCGCCACGAGACGCACGCCGTGCTTCCGGGCGACGGCCCGAGCGTTCGCAGCGGCCGAGACGAGCACGATCGCGGCTCCTCGCCCACTTCGGACGAGCTCGTCGATGACGCCCTCGGACGTATCGGTTCCCAGGTTCAGATCGACGACGATGGCCGCCGCGGTCACCGCGCCCATCGCGCGCTGGAGGTGCTCGACGCACGGCACCGCGAGGACGACATACCCTTCGGCGAGCAGGCAGTCGGCGATCACGGTGCGGAGATCGCGCTCGTCTTCCGCGAGCACGACCACGGGAACGTCGGAGCCGCCCTTCGCGGTGATCGACGCGAGAGCCATCGACAGGCGGGTGCCCGATGTGCGGCCGTCGTGATCGTCGTTCGTCATCGCCCGAGAAGGACCGTCTGCACGGCGACGGCCAAACCCCCGAGCGGGACCGTTGTGCCCGACGCGCACAGCCGTACCAGACCTCGCGCGTGGTGGCGTCGGGATCGCGTCCTCCGCGCGGCGCCGCGCGAGCGACCGCGAACGCGCACTCGCATCGTAGGCCCCCGCGATCGCTCCCTCGGGGTGCACTCGCGACCCCATGCGCGTCACGGTCCCCTCGTTCGATCGCACCACCCTCGTCGAGGTCCGCTACCCAGGGGGGCACCGCATCGGGCTGCGTGGCAGCCACGCGCCGCTCTCCTGGGAGCAGACGCGCGAGGCCGAGCACACGGACGGTGATCGCTACTTGTTCCAGATCGAGGATCTCGCCGCGGGGAACCTCGAGCTCAAGGTCGTGCGTGACGACGACTGGGCCGCCGGTCGTAACTATGCGGTGCACGGCGGCGACCATCTGTACATCGAGCCGGCGTTCGACCGGACGACCTCGCGGCTCGTCGATGCGGTCGGCGTCGACGTGCGCGACGGCAAGCTCCCGATCGAGGTCCTCCTCCCTCCGAGCTACGACGAGCAGACGCAGAAGCGCTATCCGTTGCTCTACGCGCTCGACGGACAGGCGCTCTTCGCCACGTCACAGGATCCATTCGGCGTCTGGTGCATCGAGCGGTCGCTCGACGCGCTCTACGATCTCTCCGCGATCGACGAAGTCGTGTTGGTCGCCGTGCACACCTCCGAGCGCAGGCTCGAGCGGCTGAGCCCCGTCGAGGATCCGGCGCATGGCGGCGGCGATGGGCGCGCGTTCCTCGAGGATCTCATCGAGATCGTCGATCCGTACATCCGTGGCCGCTATCGCGTCCGCGACGACGATACCGGCATTCTCGGCTCCTCGATGGGGGGGCTCTTCGCGTTCTTCGCCGCTTTCACCCGGCCGGACATCTTCCGGCGAGCCGCGTGCCTCTCGAGCTCGTTCTGGTGGGCGAACCGGTGGGCGCCGCGATTCGTCGCAGCGTCCGACATGCCGGAGAACCCCCCCATTCTCTACATCGACTCGGGCGCGGCGCGCGATCCGGCCGATCCGGATCCGCACGTGCGTGACGGGTTCCATCACACGCGCTCGATGTTTCGCGCGCTCGTCCGCGGTGGGTACACGCCAGGGAACCTGCATCGCATGGTCTTCCCCGGACACGCGCACGAGCCGGCCGCGTGGGGCGCTCGCGTGTCGACGCCGCTCCAACTCCTCTATCCGAACACGCACGTCACGCTCGCGCGCGACGCGTGAGTCGTTCAGCCAGCGTCCAGGGCGTCGGGCGCCGCGTCATCGAGGACCGGCGCGTCGAGCGCGTCGTCGTCGGTCTGTGCGTCGTCGGTCGGCGCGTCGTCGGTGGCGCCGTCACCCGCTTCGTCGGTCGCGTCGCCGGCGGTGTCGATCTGCGAGACGTCATAGACGAGCGCGTCGCCACGCTCCTGGACGTCCCACTTCGGCAGGCCCGCGTCGCTCTTGCCGCCGGGGCAGAACGCGACCTTGTTGCTGTTGTCGTAGACGCAGACCTCGAGCACCCGGCACTCGGTGCCGGCGACGGGGATGACCTTCGGACAGCCTGGGGAAGGGGGCGGTGCGGTGCCCGTACCGGTGCCGCCCTCGCTGCATGCGACGCTACACGCAGCGATCACGGCGCACGCGAACGCGGCGAGCGCCGTCGACATGGCGCGTGTTCGGCGGGAGTGGCGGGGCCGCATCGGCCCCGCGTCCTAGCATCACGCCGTCATCGCCGCGAGCGTCTCCTCGTCGAACCCGCCGAGGATCGTCTTGCCGTCGGAGACGCACGGCGCGCGCATCGTCCCCTCACGGCCGAGAAAGGCCTTCAGGATCTCGGCGTCGGTCGCCGTCTTCGGGTCGAGCTCCTTCAGCTTGCCCCCGAGTTTCGCGATCGCCCGGCGGTGCTTGCGCACGATCGCGATCGCGTCCTTCGGTGCGATGGGCCCTTTCCGCACGTCCTCGAACCGATGCTCGACCGCGTTTCGTGCGAGAAACTCCCGCACCGGGCGACAGCCCGTTCATGCACGACCGTAGAACGTGAGCTTGTCCATCACGGCGAATTCTACCAGACGGTCGAGTGCGAGCGGCTCAAGGCAGGAGCGACTTCTTCTGGATCTTCCCCATCGCGTTCCGCGGCAGCGCGTCGAGGATGCGGAGCTCCCGCGGGATCTTGTAGGTCGCCATGCGATCCTTCGCCCACGCGCGCAGGCCCTCGATCTCGAGCGTCGCTCCCTCGCGCAACACCACGCACGCGCACACCCGATCGCCCCACGTCTCGTCCGGCACGCCGACCACCGCCACCTCGGCGACGGCCTCGTGCTCACGCAATGCCTCTTCGATCTCGAGCGCCGAGAGCTTGTAGCCACCGCTCTTGAGGATGTCGCTCGAAGCGCGGCCGAGCAGGCGCACGTAGCCGCGCTCGTCGCGTACGCCCACGTCGCCCGTCGCGAAGCGCCCCTCGGCGTCGTACGAGGCCTCGGTCGCCGCGCGATCGCCGTGGTAGCCCGAGAAGAGCTGCGGCGAGCGTACGCGGAGCTCGCCGGGCTCGGAGGTGACGACCTTCCCGCTCTCGTCCACGATCTCGACCTGCACGCCGGGGAGCTCGCGACCCACCGTACCGGCGACGCGATCGCCTTCGTAAGGGTTCGAGAGCGCCATGCCGATCTCGGTCATGCCGTAGCGCTCGAGGATCGTCACGCCCGTCACGTCGGCGAACGCCCGGTGGAGCGACGCGGAGAGGGCGGCCGAGCCGCTGGTCGCGAGACGGAGCTTCCGCGCGCCGCGAGACCAACGCTCGCGCGTCGCGTCGTCGGTCGCGCGGAACGCCTCGACGAGCTTCACGTACATCGTCGGGACGCCCATGAAGACGGTAGACTCGGGGAACAGATCCCACACGCGCACGGCGTCGAACGGCATCAGCTGCGCGGTCGCGCCGGCCCACATCGCCGAGAGCAAGGCGACGATCACGCCGTGGGTGTGGTGCAGCGGCAGGACGTGGAGCACGCGGTCGCGTCGGTTGAATCGCCACGCCTCCTCGAGGGACGCGAGCGTCGCCGCGATCGCTCCGTGGGAGAGGACGACCCCCTTCGGCTTCCCGGTCGTCCCCGAGGTGTAGAGGATCAGCGCCGGAGCTTCCGTCGACACGTCGGCGTCGCGCGTGGGCACGATGACGCGCGGCTCCTCGAGGATGATCAGGCGGCGCACGCCCCCTGATCGTGATGGGGGGACGCTTCCGAAGCGTGCTTCGAGCTCGCGCGTGACGATCAGCGTCTCGGGGCTCGCGTCGGAGATGACGTGCTCGATGTCGTGGGCGCCGTGCAGCGGCGACAGCGGGACGGCCGTGCCCCCGGCGAGGAGGATCGCGCAGAAGGCGTCCACCCAAGCGCGCGACGGCTCGACGAGGAACGCGACGCGCGCACCGGAGAGCGACGCGCGTCCCTGACGCAGCTCGGACGACAGCGCGCGCGCCCGCGCACCGATCGCACCATACGTCCCTGCGCCGCCGGCCTGCCCGTCCGGACCGATGATCGCGACGTCGGTCGCGATCGGGTGGCCCATCAGACGCGCGAGGAGGGGGCTCGCCGTCACTCCTCTTCCGGAAGGAGCGAAGCGATCTCTTCGAGGATGCCGGCCGCGCGTTCGGCGTTGATGCCGAGGGCCGTTGCGAGCTCGTCGGTGAACGCCTTCTCTTCGTCGAGGACGATCCCGTCGGCGAGCGCCATGTTGCAGGCGAGCGCGAACGCGTGCTCCTTGTCGGCCTGCGTCGGCAGGCGACCGGCGATCGATTTGAGACGTGCGCCGCGCCCCTCCTTCGCCTTGCCTTTCAGCTTGAGGAGGACGCCCTTCACTTCGTCGGGCTTGATGGAGCCGCGACAGATGCCGACCACGTTGGAGACGAACTGCTCGCGCTCCTTCGGACCGAAGTCCTCGTCGGAGTTGGCGGCGATGTACATCGCCTCGA
>JBKJQC010000199.1:0-2862 GCA_046593995.1 Polyangiales bacterium | reverse complement strand
GCTGAGTTCATGCGACTGCAGCCGCGCCGTGTGCTCCCCTGGGTGAAGGTCTTCTTCGGGAACCTCGGTCGATCGCGCACCTTCGGGCTCGCCGGAGAGATGGCGTTCTGGCTGTTCCTCTCGCTCCTCCCGATCGCTGCGGTCGCGGGGCTGATCGTCGCGAAGCTCGCCTTCAGCGGCGGGGGCGTGTCGTCCACGCTGTGGTCCACGGTACCTCCGGCGGTCCGTGAGCTCGTCGGCAAGGAGCTCGCGCAGGTGTCCGCGTGGAACGGAGGCGCCGTCGCGCCGGCCGCCGCGGCGATGTTCCTGTGGCTCGCTTCGAGCGGCGTGCATTCGATCTTCGACGGGCTCGAGCTCGAGACGGAGGCGCACGCGCGCCCCTGGTGGAAGAAGCGCGTGCTCGCGATCGCGTCGTGCATCGCGCTCTCGATTGGGTTCGCCGCGATCGCCGTGCTCGGCGTCGGCGTCGATTGGTTCGAGAAGTTTGCGGGAAAGACCCTGCCGTTGGGCGACGTCGGACGCGTGGTCTTCACGGTCGCGCGCGTCGCGGTCGGGATCGCGCTCGCCGTCGGTCTGATCGCCGGACTGTATTGGATTGGTCTGCCGCCGCGTGCGCGCCGTCGCATGCCGATCCTCCCGGGCGCGGTCGTCGCCGTCATGTGTCAGGGCGCGCTCGGTGTCGCCTATGGGACGTACGTCGGTCGCGCAGGCGACGGCGGCGCGTATCAGGCAGGCCTCGCCGTCATCGGCGTGACGCTGATGGTCCTCTACCTCTTCTGTGTCGCGACCCTCGTCGGCGCGGAGGTGAATCAGCTCCTCGGCGCGCGTCGGCTCCTCGAGGCGTCCGTGCATCCGGCCATCGCGCCGCCGCCTCCGGTGACGCGCGAGATGGTCTGTTGCGACGACGATCGTGCGCAGCGGGAACGCCCGTTCCGACCCTCCCTTGCGGGAGGTGCGGGAGGCCCATGAGGCCGGCAGCCGTGCACGCCCTCGGTCCGGAAGCGCTCGATCGCGTTTGGCATGCTGCGCGCAGCATGAGTCCGAGGAGTTTTCCTCACCACCGACGAGGTCGAGAAATGAACGATCCGAAGAAGCCGACTCGAGAGCAACCCGTCGCGATGAGCGGCGACAAGGGCGAGGGGAGCTACAAGGGCACCCAGCAATACAAAGAGGGCTACGAAAAATTCTCGAAGGAAGTCAGCCCTGACGGCGCCATGCAGAAGGCGAAGCAGATCGATCCCGATCAGCAGGATCTGAAGCAGGCCGAGCAGCAGGGCAAGACTGGGAAGACGACCGAGAACGGTGGGACGGGCGGCCGGATTTCGGCGCCTTCCATCCACTGATCCTGTCGCGGACGCTCACGTTGCGCCCGCTCACGTGAACAACCGACGGAGTGGAGCGATGAAGAATCGCTTCGCTCCGTTCACGATCCACGGGCACGTTCACGAGCACGGCCAGAGGCCTAGATAGCCGAGCGCGATTCTCGACAGCACGGGGCGGAGAGGGGCGTTTCGTAGTCGCTTCAGCGTCACGCCGCTGACTCTCGCCCAATCGCCCGTCAACAGCCGTCAACAGGGAGACGGGGAGGCGGGGAGGTTTCGAGAGGTCTGCCGATCTCGACTTCGACGCGACGACGCTCTCGCATGCGCGAGCCTCATGGCGGTCGCGGCACG
Source organism: Polyangiales bacterium (assembly GCA_046593995.1). GTDB lineage: Bacteria > Myxococcota_A > Polyangia > Polyangiales > JADJMO01 > JALHOE01. The sequence continues at coordinate 1,189 of JBKJQC010000199.1, read as the reverse complement.
CGCGCGGCAGCACTGTTTTGAAACTCCCCGCCTCCCCGCCTCCCTGTGAACAGACCGTTCTGCGGCGTCGGCGGCCAGGCGGCGCAGCTGCGCGACAGGCGATCGTCGAGAATCGTGCTCGCCGATTTAGCTTCCGCGTCGTCCCCATCGCGCCAGCGCAGACGTATCGTCGGCGCGAAGCCCTCTCGGCCGTGCACGTGAACGTGCGACGTGAACGACAGGCGTATGAGCGTGCGAAAGCCCACGCATCCTCACGGACGCGTGGGCCTTCAGGACAGCCTCTTCAGGCTTCGGCTTCGACTTCGGGCACGACACCCGGGACGTCGTCAGCATCCGCTTCGGCGGGCACTTCGGCGGCGCTCTTCATCACGCCGTACTCTTCGAGGCGGTTGTAGAGACAGCGGCGGCTGATGCCGAGGACGCGGGCGGCCTTCTGCTTGTTGCCGCCGACGTACTCGGGCGTACGGACGATGAGGGACTTCTCCGCTTCCTGGATCGTCGTTCCGAGCGCGATGACGATCGCGTTCGGGGGGAGCGCGGGCGGGGGCTCGCTGCGGGGCAGCGGCGCGGGCGCCGGCATCTGCATCGCGTTCTGCGTCGTCGGCGGCTGGTACGACGAAGGCGGCTGGATGTACGAGGGCTCCGGCTGCGCGACGGAGATCGGCTGCGAAGGCGCCGACAGCGCGCTCAGGAGCGGGGAGCTCGCGGCGCCGTCCTGCGGGCTGATGTCGTAGGAGCGCGGGGTCGACATGGAGACGCCGCGCGCGGTGGTCTCGCGGACGACCTGCCCCGGATCGGGGAGCCGCTCCGCGATGAGCTGCATCTCCTGCGAGGTGAGCTCGACGCTGCGCGCGAAGACGGCGGCGCGCTCCATCACGTTCCGCAGCTCGCGCACGTTGCCGGGCCACGGATAGTGGACGAGGCGCTCGGCGGCTGCGCTCGAGATCCGCCGGACCGGCGTCGCGTATCGCTGCGCGAAGCGGAGGAGGTAGTGCTCGGCGAGCGGGAGGATGTCCTCGCGGCGATCGCGCAGCGGGGGCAACGTCACCGAGAACACGTTCAAGCGGAAGTAGAGGTCCTCCCGGAACTTGTTCTCCTGCACGAGCGTGATGAGGTCACGGTTGGTCGCCGCGATGACGCGGACCTCTGCGATGTGCTCCTTGCGGCCGCCGACGCGCGTGAAGCGCAT
>JBKJQC010001076.1:0-15671 GCA_046593995.1 Polyangiales bacterium | reverse complement strand
ACATCGAGGGGATGCCCGCGCCGATGCGCGCCGTGCTCCGCGACGACCGACCGCAGCAGGCCGCGAACTTCGCTACGGTCTCGAGCGAGCTGAAGATGCTGCGCCTCGGCGCCGTCGTCGAGCTCGAGGACAGGGACAAGAAGACGCGTCGTCCGGCCGCGGTCGACGGCGTCGATTGCGAGATCGATCCCACCACGCGGATCCCGCAGCTCATCGTCCGCCTTCGTTACGAGGACATGCAAGGCCACGTCGCCGAACCGGCGCGTCCCGCCGCCGCCCCGTCCCACCTACTGCCCACCAAGAAGGTTCCCATGCCCGCCGACGTCGAGAATGCCGCCCACCGCATCGCCCAAGAGAACTCCATGCCGAAGCCGCACGGCGACGCCCTCCGCGCATCGGACGGAAGCGCGCAGCAGCGCGTCTCTCTGCCGGTCGCGCGGGACGGCAGCTCGGGCTCGGACGACGAGCGCGACGTGCACGACGACGACATGCAGGGGAGCGCGCGCGACGAGCGCGTGTCCATGGGAGCCGGCCGTGCGGCGCCCGCCGCCAACGGCTTCGCCGACAAGATGAAGGTCGCCTTCGGCGGCGCGGCCCTCGCAGCGTCGCGCCTCGGAGCGCGCGTCGGCACGACGGTCGCGCTCCTGTCGAAACGCGGGATCAGGCGCGAGGGCGAGAACAACGACAACGACGTGGAGGCGCGTCGCATGACGTCGTCCTTCACGCGCGAAGGCGCGGCCGGCGCGGGCCGACCGCGGACGCTTCGTCAGCAAGGCATGTCGCGTGACGGTCTCTCGGGAACGGGAGGAGGCGCGGGGATCGGGGACGACGAGGAGGTCGCGATGCAGGAAATCGACTACAAGAAGATCGCTCGCCGCCGCCAGGTCGGCATCGCTGGAGGAGTCGCCATCGCGGTGGTCCTCGGGTTCCTCGCGTTCCGCAAGCCGCACAAGGAGCAGCCGATCGTGCAGGCGCCCGCGCCGGAGCTCGCCCCCGCGATGCCCGCCGCCCCGCCGCCCCCTGCGCCGGCGCCGGTCGACACGCTCGCCGCCGCGCAGCTCGCCTCGCCCGCGCCGCCGCTCGTCGGCGACTCGACCGGTGTCGACGCGAAGGGGAACCCGAACCCGTTCGGGACGACGTCGGTGAAGAAGGGCACGAAGATGCTCCTCCGCCTCGACGGCCCCGTCACCGAGATCAAGGGCATGCAGATGCCGAATGGCTTCGTGGTCTCGATCCCGAACCGCAAGAGCCTCGAGGCCGCGGGCCCGCTCGCCGCGAAGGATCCGCGCATCGGCTCCGCGAAGGTCGTGAACCAGCCCGGCGGCGCCGAGCTGACGATCGCCTTCAAGGACGGCTCGCAGCCGACGTACCTCGTGAAGGCGAAGGGGGACTCGATCGAGATCGTCCTCGCGCACGACAAGGCCGTCGCCAAGAAGAAGGGCAAGGGCTCGGTCCCTGCCAAGGCGCCGCACAAGAAGAAGTAGTCGTCAGTCGTCAGTCGAGAGTGGAGAGTCGAGAGCTGACGAGACGAAACGGACGAGACGAAGCGGACGAGACGAGTCCCTGAGTCGGGCGGATCTGCGGAAAACGCGGTCTGCCCTGCTCACCTTTGTGTCCGCCGCGAGCGCGGTCGCGCTGCCGATGCAGCGGGGTTGATGCTCACAGGAGCAGCCTCCGTCTTCGATGCGACATCCTGCGGAACCTTCGGAACCTTCCGGAAGTTGCGAAGGATGTCGCGGGTTTTGTGTCACGTGTATCACGCGAACCTCCGCATCTTCGCGAAGGTTCGGAAGGTTCCGGAGGTTCCGCAGGTCGTCGCAGCGGATTCGACGGTGCTTCCGGTCCGCACACGGGCGACGAGGGACGCGGCTCGTTGGCGCCCGAGAAAGCCATGATTTCGAGCGTCATGCGCGCGAGACGAGCGTCACTTGCAGTACGTCTTGCGCGGCCCGGTCAGCGTCTTCAGGCGAGTCTTCAGTCCCTCGCCGGCGGGCTCCGGCGTCGCCGCGTAGTAGGTCGCGCGCGAGAAGACCTTGGTCGGCTCGTTCGTCGTGATCTTCGCGCCCTGCTGCGCCACGTCGCCGACGCTCTTGATGTACCCCGGCTCGCCGGCCCAGCCGCTCACGAGCGCGTCCTTCGACACGGCGTAGTCGGCGTCGTGCGTCGGGCTGTTCGGATCCGGGCAAGACGGGATGCAGTAAGTGCCCGCGCGCGCCTCGTAGACGTTGTTCTCGCTGAGGAACTGCGCGCCCGAGTTGCTCGACGCGCCGAACTCGTAGAACTGATGTTGCCAGTTGTTGAAGTAGTCGGCGAAGCCGTAATAGAAGAGCGGGCCGCGCCGCGTGATCTTGTCGAACCAGTTGTGGTGATAGGTGATGCGCATCCCCGGGGACGGCTTGTCGTCGGTGTCCTGCGAGTGGAGCAGCGACTTGGCGTGCGAGTGCATGTGCGACCACGAGATGGTGATGTTGGTCCCGCCGCGCACGTCGAGCTGGCCGTCCCCCGAGCGGCCGAAGTCCATGTGGTGGAACCAGAAGTCGCGCGAGTCGTAGTCGGCGGGCGTCGCGCCGGCGTGGCCGCGGATGCAGATCGAGTCGCCGTCGCTGGTCTCGAACCCGCGCGGGTAGGTGACCGCGATGTCGGTGAAGATCACGTTCTTCACGCCGGCGTCGATCTTGAAGAGACCGTCGACCACAATCGCGCGGCCGCGGCCGTCGACGGTCTTGTTCGACGTCGGCCGGATCGCGTCGGTGCCGAGGACGATCGTCCCCTCGACGTCGAAGACGATCCAATACGGCTCGGTCGACTCGAGCCCGGTGCGCAGCGACCCGACGCCGTCGTCGGCCAGCGTCTTCACGCGATAGATCTTCTTCGGATCGCCGCCCGTGGCGGAGGCCCCGAAGCCGAGGCGCTCGGCGAGGAGCGTCTCCGCCGCGAGGGGGTAGCTCGCGCACTCGTTGGTCGTCGAGGTGTCGGCGCCGCCGGTCTCGGCGGGACGACGGTCGGTCGCGCCCGTCTCGCTCTTGGGCGTGCCAGTGTCGTTCGCAGGCGGCGCCTCCGGGCCGGCGTCGACGCCCGGGATCGGCGCCGAGTCCTCCGGCGACGCAATGGAACCGGCCGTGCCCGACGTGCCGGTCTCCATTGTGCCCGAAGGCGTGCCCGAAGGCGGCACGTCATCGCGCAGCGCGGAGAGGACGTCCGCACGACCGACGAACGGCGCTGCGCGCGGCTCGAGGTTGCGGAACGACGCCACCCCCTGATGCTACGTGCAGTCTGCCGGCGGCTAGGGGCTCTTCGAGGCCTGCAGCATCGGATCGGCGTTCAGCGCGCCGGCGCGACGGAGCACGATCGAGTCGGCGACGATGCTCTTGCCTTCGACGGCGGTCTCGGAGCCGAACACCACCGAGACGTCGTCGGTGCCGTCGAGCGACACGCGCTCGAGGCCGCGGACCGGGTGGTACGCGCCGCCGATCACGCCGCCGTCGAGCGTGCCCTTCGTCGTCCCCTTGGGCGTCTCGATCGAGATCGCCGTGTCGGTCGACGCGACGCCGCTCGCGGCTGGAACGTAGGCCCAGACCTCGTAGACGCCAGGCTTCGCGAGCGTGCCCTTCAGCGAGAGACGTCCGCGCGCCTTGCCGTCGGCCTTTGCGTACTGGAACGCGCCTGTCCCGTTGGCAGCGTCCTTGACCCAGTCGCCGCCGGTCGCGGTGAAGCGTCCGTCGAGCGCGAGCGTCAGCACGTCCTCGTGCGCGTCGACGTTGGTCGAGGGGCCGATCATGCCGCGGCGGTTGTTCGGCGCGTCGGCGGCCGTCCACTCCTGGAACTTCACCGGGACGTTCGGCTGCTGCGTGGAGGGCCAGAACTCTTTCCAACCGGCGACCGTCGGCGCGCAGGCCTGGCCGTCGGCGCCGCACTCGCAGACCTGCTTCAGGCTCTTCTTGACCTGATCGCGCTCGACGTGGAGGTGCACGCCGGTCGACCAGCCCGTGGAGCCGGAGCGCGCGAGGCGCTGGCCGCGACGCACGAAGGTGCCGCAGCGGATCGCCGGATCGAGCGAGGCGTGCTCGAGGTGGAGCATCGTGGTCTGGGTGCCGTCGCCGTGATCGATCACGACGTAGTTCGCGTCGTTCACACACGAAGCGTCGCCGCAGCCATGCTTGGACGACATCTTCACGTGGACGACGGTGCCGGCGGCGGGCGCGATCACGTCGAACGAGCTCCCGTCCCACGCGGCGAAGTCGTAACCGTACTTGTTCGAGCCGACGTGATCGCCGCAGCAATCGTCGTTCGCGTCCTGCGTGAGATAGAGGCTCGTCCCAGCACTCCACGGGAGTCGGAACGGCGTCGACGCGTTCGCGGCGGACGGCGCCACGTTCACTGCGCCCACCGGCGCCGCGTTCGCGACCGGCGTCGCACGCTTCGCAACGAACGTGAACGCCAGCGGCGCGATGGCCGCCGCGAGGATCGCGACCCGGTGGAGCTCGAAGAACGAACGCATGCCGAGCACACGTTCTAAAGCGGGAGGGTGGTGCGAGGCTAGGCCACAGTCCACCTACCCGAGCGATCCGGGCCGCAGAGCAGCGCGGCCGTAGTCTTCGCGCGTTCTACCGCCGCGGTAGGTCACGCACGAACGTCCGCCACCGCGGCCGCCTGCTCCAAGTGCGGCGACGTGCCCGAATTCCCCGGGTTCTTCGATGGCCGCCGAGCGAGTTGCCGAAGAGCACCGCCGGCTCGTCGATGACGGAGTCGAGCACCGACGTCACGCTGTCGACGAGCAGCGACGGCGTGAGCGTCCCGCTCGGCACGTCGCTGAACCCATGGCCGAGGTACTCGAGCGCAGTCACTCGACGCATGCGGCGACGCGACTGCGGCGACGCGACCGTTGCAGGATCGGTCCAAAGCGCTCGCGGTCGACCCGATGCCGTGCAGCATCACCATGGGCGCGAGCGGGCCCGTGCCGCGCGCGTCGTAGACGTGCAGCCGGCCGTGCGGCGTCGAGACATGGCGCGCGCGGTGTCCGCGGCGCTCGAGCGACCAGCGGAAGAGCCGCTCGACGTACCGCGAAATGGAAGGAATTCGCGGCACGTGCGGACCCCGTCTACTTGTTCCCTTCGACGGTCAGATCCCAACCACCGCTGCACGTTGCGGTGGCACTCCGGATCTCGATGGCGAGGACGCGGTTGTCGCTGTGCCCGGTGATGCCCTGCGAGTCGCTCCACGTTACGTTCACGACGTCGTCGGAAGAGGTCGTCGCGGAGCCTTCCTGCGTGCTGCAGTCGATCCCGTTGGCGGGCCAACCATTGGCGTCGACGTCGCCTTTCGCCGGGCCTCCGTAGACGTACAAATCGTAGTTGCCGCCGCCGGTCGACTTGAGCGTGAGCGCGACCTTCAGCGCCACCTTGGTGAACGGAGTCGAGTCGTCCTCCGTCACCTCCACCAGCACGAACGCGTTGCCGGTACCGGACTTCGTCACCGTGTCGGCGTTCGAGTCGCCGCTTACTGCGCCAAGGTTCTCCGCCGCCATGCACTCGCTGGTGCCGAGCGCGGTGCAGGTGGTGCCGCCGCCGTCGGTCTTCGCGTCGGTCGTCGGCTTCGCATCCGTCTTGGCGTCGGTCGAGGGTGCATCGGTGCGCCCATCGGTCCTCGCGTCGGTGCCGGTGCTCGAGTCCTTCGCGGTTCCCGTATCGGTCGCGCCGTCCTCGTCGTCGGCGTCCTCGTCGTCGGCGTCGCCGGTGCCAGCATCGCCGCGACGACCGGGGACGATCCCGTCGTCGAGGTCCGACGCGGTCGCGCAGCCGACGAGATCGACGCTGAGAAACGCGGTGATCGCCGCGAGGGCGGCAAGCTTCTTCATTGCCAACACAGGATACACGAGCGCGTCGTTCGCGCCCGTTCGTCGCGCGCGCGCAGGCTTGCCTACACGCCCCGTGTCAGAGAGGCTCACGGCGGGCGACGCGACATCGCTGCCACCACCGAGCTCGCTTCGACGAGCACCGAAGAGGCGACGCGCTGATCGCCGCGCGGATGCGCGTAGACGATCGCAGCGACCTTGTCCTCGATCACGATCGGAATGGCGATCGCTTCACGCGGTGGCCTCGTCCGGAGCGTCTCCCACAGGCGCCCGTGCAGGCTCGCGCCCTCGTTCGTCGGGGTGCCGCAGAAGACGGTGCGCGCCTCGTAGGGGATCCGGAGCAGCGAAGGCTGCGTGAGCGGGATCGCAATCTTCGGTGGCACTGCGCCGCGGATGCCGGGACCGAACGCCTTCCATGTGAAGGCGATGTCGTTGCGCACCGCGAACACCACGCATGCTTCGAAGAACGCCTTCATGTACACGAGCAGCAGGTCGACCTTGTGCTCGAGCGACGTCGCTTCCTCGATGCGCCGGATCGCTTCGCTCGCGACGAGGACGTCAGGCGTCGCGGCCATCGCTGCCTGCGCAGCAGCCGCGCGTGCCTCCTCGGGATCGCCGCGCGGGATCGGCTTCACGAAACCACCGCGCGGCGCAGCGCTCGGCGGCAGGCTCCACGACACCGTCGGCGGAGCGGACGGCGCGGCTGCTGCGAAGGGGGGCAGCGAGTCGACCTCGCTGATCGGTATCGACGGCGCTCCGGCGGACACCGCTGGCATGGCCGGCATCGTCGGCATGTCGCGCGACGACGGGGAGTGGTCCGGCGTCGCCGCGTACGGAGAGCGCTCGAACGGCGGCGTCGGCGCGCGTCCCGCGAGACGCGGCGGCGGCGGAGTCGGCGGCGACGCGGGGCCGGTGGCCGGGGGAGCCGAACGAGGCTGCGGGATCGCCGGCGTCGAACGCGGCGGCGGCGCCGACGGCGGCGGAGGCTCGGTAGGCGGCAGGGAATCTGCAGACGCTTGGGGAAAAGCAGGCGCGGAGAGGTGCGACGGGGCCGGTGGAGCCGAGAGGGGCTGCGGCTTGCGCGCAGGCGCGGGCGCCGGTCCCCATGACTGCGGCGCGGGCGCGCTCGCAGGCGCACGATCGAGCGTGAGATCCGGGAGCTGTGGGCGCGCGCGCATGCCTTCGGACGCCGCCGCCGAAGTGTGCACCGCGTTGACGGTGTGCGACGTCGACTCGAACTCGTCGAGGTCCGAGCCTTGCGCGACGCCGAGGAACTGACGCGTCTCCGGGCCGACGTTGTAGTGACGCCGCAGGGCCTCGCGGACGCGGTTCTCGAGCGCGGCGCCGGGCATGATCTTCACGCCGGTGATGAATTGCAGCTCCTCGACGGCGCGGAAGTCGCCCGGGTCGATCATCGCGACGACCATCGACTGCGCGTTCGGCCCGCTGAAGCCGAGGGGAACGGCGCCGTACTTCTCGGCGACCTTTGCCGGCACTCGCGCGAGCGCGTGACGATCGGCCGCGTCGAAGTGCTTCTTCAGGGCGGCGGGCGCGCGCTTTTGCGTCGAGAGAATGCGCGTGGCAGCGTCGCCGTCGAGCGCGCCGAGATCGACGAGGACGCTCAACAGACGCCCACCGTACTGCCCTTGGGTGCGCAGGCCGGCATCGAGCACGTTCGCCGTGATCAACCCGGCTTCCAGCAAGCGCTCGCCGACACGCATCCCGTTGATCTTTCTATCCCAGCGGCGGCCGCGTCGCTCGGTGGAAGTGAACCGAGCCGCCGACCGGCCGCGAGCGCGGCCCCTTCGAGGTGGGCGACGACGCCGGGACTGTTCGCGGCAGCGGAACTCTCGGCATTTGCTACGTTTGCTCCATGCTCGCAGCGACTAGGGTGGGGGGCGTGATGGCCGTCGCGGCAGTCGTCGTCATCACGGCATGCAGCAGCGTCGACGGCGGCGCGGAGCCGTTCGACCCCAACGCGGGAAAGCCAGGTTTCAACGTGGACGCCGGCGGCACGGGCAGCGGGCTCGACGGTGCGACCGTCGGCGATGGTGCGAACGGCGTCGGAGACAGCGGCAACCGCTGTGGCAAGACCCTCACCGGCACGCTCCGCGACTTCAAAGAGGACCACCCCGACTTCGAGTTCAAGATCGGCGACGACCCCGGCATCGTCCAGACGACGCTCGGCGCCGACGGCAAGCCCGTCTACGCGGGTAGCGCCGACAACCCGACGACCACCTCGAAGGAGAACTTCGATCAGTGGTTCCGCGACGTCGCCGGCGTGAACCAGGCGGTGTCGTTCCCGATCACCCTGAGCAAGGTCGGCTCCGTCTACACCTACGAGAACGGCGCGTTCTTCCCGCTCGACGGCAAGGCCTTCGGCAACGAGACCCGCGACCACAACTTCCACTTCACCTACGAGCTGAAGACGACGTTCCAATACAACGGCGGCGAGACGTTCAAGTTCGTCGGCGACGACGACCTCTTCGTCTTCATCAACAAGAAGCTCGCCATCGATCTCGGCGGCGTGCACGGAGCGCAGACCGCCGAGGTGAACCTCGACGCCGAAGCGACGAAGCTCGGGATCGAGAAGGGGAAGGTCTACCCGCTCGACTTCTTCTTCGCGGAGCGCCACACGTCGGAGTCGAACTTCCGCATCGACACGACGCTGGACTTCGTGAGCTGCGGCGACGAGATCAAGTAGCGCCCGCTCAGTACACGTCGCCGCTGGTTCCCGAGGCGCCGCCGGAGACGCCGCCTTCGCCGCCAGTTCCGTGTCCGAGGCTCGACTTCGTGACGGTCACGATCGCCGTGCCGACGCGCACGGCGGCGTACGCCGGACCGCCTGCGCCGCCGCGACCGCCGCCGCCCGTGCCGCCCATCGCGCCGCCGGTCGCCGAACCGCCCGCGAGCGTCGCGCCGGTAGGGGTCGAGGCACGACAGGCGAGCGTGCCTCCGGTGCAGGCCGAAGCGCAGATGACGGTGGCGCCTTGGACGCCGGCGCTCCCCGCGCCGCCCGTCGTTCCACCCACTCCGTCGCCGCCACGCCCGCCGTTCCCGACGACGAGCTGGCTGTCGTCGATGGTCACCGTCGCGTCGGCGACGAAGACGCCGATGGAGGCGCCGCCGCCCATTCCGCCCCCTCCACCGCCGCCGCCGTTGCCTCCGCAGCCCGCTCTGCCGGGGTTCGACGCAGTGGTCTTCAAGCCGCAGAAGGTGAGCGTTCCGCTGGAGGTCAGACCGCATGCTTGGCACGTTCCCGCTGCGCCGGGGCTGCTCACGCCATTGCCGCCACGCCCGCCGGTCGCCCCGCTCGTGCCGTTGCTCGTTTGATATCCATTCGTCGTGAACGTGCCGGCGGGCGCGCCCATGCCATCGCCGCCCGTCGCGCCGTTCGTACCGGTCGGAGTGGTGTTCGCGGGACAGCTCCCCGCGGTGGCCGCAGGCGCCGCGGGCTTGGGAGCCGTTCCCTTCCCACCGCTGCCGGCGCCCGAGATCGAGACACGGACCCGCGTGATCCGCAGCTCGGTGTTGCTCCCGCGCGCGAAGACGCCGCACAGCGATTCGCCGGGAGCGCCGGTCACTTCGCTCACGACCGCGGAGCCGGGCTTGCTCGAGACCGTCAGTCCGTCGAGCGTCGCGACGCCATCGAGATCAAGCGCGCGGATCGTGATGTTCGACGTGCGCGCGCGGATCACGACCACCGTCGAATCGACGTCGCACGGGCGCGACCACGTCGCCGGATCGTATCCGCCGAGGAGCGCGACGTCCTTCACGAGCGCGATGCCGTCCTCCGCGTAGGTCCCCGCGGAGATGTACGCGCGCGGCTTGTTCGTGGCTCTGGCTCGCGCGATCGCGTGCACTATCGAGCGGCAGGGATCGGCCTTCGAGCCGCACGCCGGGATCGGAGCGGGCGCGGTGTCGGTCGCGGCGTCCCCTCCGTCGGTCGCGGCGTCCCCTCCGTCGCCCGCGCCGACGTCACTCCCCGCGTCGACCTCGACGACCGGCAGCGGTGCGACGACGAAGATGCCGTCCGCTTCGCTGGCCATGGGAAAGCACGTCGGGCTCGCCGCGTCGGCGACGTTGCCGTCGGCCGGTTTCGTGTCGGCGACGCCGGTGGCCGTGTCGATGCTCGTCCCGGAGTCCGATGCGGCGGAGTCCGACGCGCTGGAGTCGATCGCGGTTTCCTCCTCGGACGCGTCCACAACGGCATCGGCAGCGAGCGAGTCCGGTGCGGACGAGGCGTCCGTCGCGGGCAAGCCCGCTTCCTCGCCGGCGGCGCAGCCCGCGGAGATCATCGCAGCGACGAGGACGGCACGACGCAGGCGCATGACGGGGAAGATACCGCGATGGACCGCGTGGCGCCCGGTCGCCGCGGGCGAGCTACGACATCCCGATGTTCCAGGACTCGAACGTGACGCGGAGGGGCACCCCGCCCCCTGGCCGTGATCGCGAGGGAAGGCGTCCCAGCGAAACACTCAAATCTGATTGCTAGCGCGCATATCGCGCCCATAAACTATCGAATGTGATAGTTTACACCCATTCTTTCAGCGAGACGTTGGCAGGCATCGGCCGACGCGCGAAGGAGCTCCGGATCCTCCGAGGTCTGCGGCAGAGCGAGCTCGCATCGCGTGCGGGAGTGGGGGTCGCGACCGTCATCCGTTTCGAGAAGACCGGCAACGCGTCGCTTTCGACCGTGCTCCGCATCGCGAGCGCGCTGCGCGCCGAAGCTCCATTCGAGAAGCTCTTCGCCGCACCTCCGTTCCGCTCGCTCGACGAGGCACTCGAGCGGCCCGCGACGAAGAAGCGTGTGGTGAAGCGGCGGAGCGTCCCGTGAAGCTCGCGCACGTCACGCAGCTCGCGGTGTTCTACGAGCCCGAGTCCGGGCGCCGGATCAAGGTCGGACGGCTTGCGATCCGATTGCGGCGGATCCTGTTCGAGTACGAGCCCTCGTTCCTCGGCACCGGTCTCGAGTTGTCGCCGTTCGGGCTGCCGCTCATCGCCGGTGTCGTCGAAGGCGAGCCCACGAAGTTGGACGGGCTCATGGGCGTGTTCGACGACAGCCTCCCCGACGGCTGGGGACGGCTCTTGATCGATCGCGACGCCGCGCAGCACGGGCTCTACGCCGGTGCTCTCACACCCCTCGATCGACTCGCGCTGGTCGGCAGCCGCTCGATGGGCGCGCTCGTCTACGAGCCGGAGGTCGCGCTCGAGCAGCCGAGCATCCTCGAGCTCTCGAAAATCGCGGAGGAGGTCGATGCCGTGTTGCGGGACGCGCGCGGGGTCGACCTGGAGCGACTCATCGCGGTCGGCGGCTCTCCGAAGGGCGCACGCCCCAAGGTTCTCATCCAGATCGGCCCCGACGGCGAGATCCGCGCAGGCGCGCAGCAGATCGAGCCGGGCTGGTCGGGGTGGCTCGTGAAGCTCCCCGCGAAGACCGACGATCGCAACGTCGCCGCGCTCGAACGCGCCTACTTCCTCATGGCCGAGGCTGCGGGATTGCAGGTGCCACGCACGAAGATCCTTCCCGGACCGAAACGTGGGCCCGGCTACTTCGCCATCGAGCGCTTCGACCGCGTGCGTACGAATCGAGTCCACATGCACACGCTCGGGGGGCTGCTCCAGCTGCCGCCCGGATACCCCGCGTTGGACTACCGCGCGGTGCTCCGGGTGACGCGCGAGCTCACACGCGACGAAGCGGCAGTGCGCGAGATGTTCCGGCGCGCATGCTTCAACGTCTTCGCGCACAATCGCGACGATCACAGCCGCAACTTCGCGTTCCTCATGAGCGAGCGTGGGGAGTGGCGGACGAGCCCCGCATACGACCTCACGTTCTCGGACGGCCCGGGCGGCGAGCACACGACGCTCGTGGCTGGCGAAGGTCGGAACCCGGCGGAGGACCAACTGAACGAGCTCGCGAGCTCGGTGGGCTTGAAGAAGCCCGCCGCGATCATCGACGAAGTTCGAACGGCGACGAGCGAGTTCCGGCGATTCGCGGACGAGGCGGGCGTCCCCGCGAAGCTCCGCGCCCGCGTCGCGAAGATTGTCTCGGCGACGAGGCGCGGTCCTTGACGGCGCCCGGTTGCCGATCCATTGAAGTTGAAAGTCGTATTCAACTTCAGGAGCTTTCCCATGCGTTCGCCGCGGTTTTTCGGTGTCTGTGTCCTCTCGGTCCTGCTCGTCCCCGGCTGCGGCAGTGGCGACGCGCCTGTGAACGCAGCGGATACGGGCGTCGACACCGGCGGAACCGCGAGCGACACGGGCTCGGCGGACACGGGCGCTGGCGGGGACACCAGCGCTTCGCCGAGCGAGATCGGCGGCGACAGCACGGGCGACGCCGCGAGCTGCGTCGGCACGCTGCCGACTTCGTACGAGAGCGCCACGTTCACGACCAACGCCGCGCAGGAGCTCGCGGTCCGCACCGCGTTCAAGAACCTCACCGATCCGATGAAGGCGTCGGAGAAGGACAACGTCGCAGTCACTGCGGATCTGAAGGCGCTCTTCGCGGCGGGCACGCCGAGCCTGAAGTCGATCACGACGCCGTACTACGCGACCAAGGTCGAAGGCTGGCTCGATGCCTTCGTCGCCGCCGCGACCAAGACGTACACGCCGACCGATCCGCCGCCCGCCGACGGTGGTCGCATGGGCGCCGCAGCGCCGTCGACGAGCGCGTGGTTCTTCGACAATCGGGGCACCGACCTCCGTCAGCGCATGGAAAAGGGCATCTTCGCCGCGGCGTTCTACGAGCAGGCGAACAAGATCGCGGCCGACAAGGCGACGCTCGACGAAGCGAGCATCGACCGCCTCGTCGCGCTCTACGGCTCGAGCCCGGAGTTCCCGCACGACGCGATGACGCCGACCGCGGCCGACGCCTTCGTCGCCGTCTACGCGAAGCGCCGCGACGACAAGACCAAGCCGACGGGCTTCTACCGCACCATCAAGACCTCGCTCATCACCGCCAAGGCAGCGATCGCGAAGAGCTGCCCCACGGATCGCGACGCCGCGCTCAGGGCGTTCCTCGTCGACTGGGAGAAGGTCGAGATGGCGACGGTCCTCTTCTACCTCAACGACATCGGCAACAAGCTCGCGAGCGGCACGGCGACCGACGTCGCGCCCGCGCTGCACGCGCTCGGCGAGGTCTACGGCTTCGTCCAGGGCTTCCGCGGCACCGCGACCGCGCATCGCAAGATCACCGACGCGCAGATCGACGAGCTGCTCACGCTGCTGCTCTCGCCGGACGACGGCAACGGCACGACGTACAAGTACGCGACCGACTTCGGCGGACAGCAGGCGAGCCTCTCGACCGCGATCACGAAGATCACGACGATCTACGGGTTCACGGCCGCCGAGGTCCAGGCGTTCAAGACGAACTACTGACGGTCACCCATCGTCTGCGTGAGGCGCGTGCGCGGGGGGCGCCGCGTCACCCCTCATGAGTCATCGCTTCCTTCGTGCAGCCGTCGTCGTCGGGATCGGGTTCGCCCTCCCGTTCGTCGCCTTGCGCGCCGAAGCCGAGACGCCGGCGCCGAAAGCGAGCGCCGATCCGGCAGAGATCTCGGTCGTCGGCACGAAGGAAGCGGAGACCGGCGGCTCGGTCCACAGCATCAAGAAGAAGCAGCTCGAGCGCTTCAAGTTCGACGATCCGCACGCGATCTTCCTCACGGTGCCAGGCGTGTACGCACGCGGCGAGGACGGGTTCGGGCTCCGTCCGAACATCGGCATCCGCGGCGGCAACTCCGACCGCAGCAAGAAGGTCACGCTCACCGAGGACGGCGTCCTCTTCGGCCCGGCACCCTACAGCGCGCCGGCCGCGTACTACTTCCCCCTCATCGGTCGAATGCGCGGCGTCCGCGTGATCAAGGGCCCGGCCTCGATCGTCTACGGGCCGCAGACGATCGGCGGCGCCGTCGATCTCGCGACCGAGGACGTCCCGACGACGCCCGAGGGCATGGTCGATCTCGCGTACGGCAGCTTCGGTTACAGCAAGCTGCACGCGCGACAGGGCCTCTCCGGCGAGACGGTCGGACTCCTCGTCGAGGGGATGCACCTCGGATCGTCCGGCTTCAAGCACCTCGACGATCCGACGGGCGCGCGCGCCGACACCGGGTTCCTCCGTCGCGAGTGGATGGCGAAGGTGTTCTGGCAGCTGCCGGGCAACGCCTATGTCCAGCACGACGTCGGCCTCAAGCTCGGATATTCCGACGAGGGCTCGAACGAGACGTATCTCGGTCTCACCGACCGCGACTTCGCGGCCACGCCCTATCGTCGATATCGCGCGAGCGCGCTCGATCGGATGGATTGGCACCGCACGTCGGTCGTCGCGTCGCACCACGCACGCTTCGGCGAGACGCTCGAGATCACCACCAGCGCCTATCGCCACGACCTCGATCGCACGTGGCGCAAGGTGAACGGCGTGCGCGGCGGCGACATCGGCGGCATCCTCGCGAACCCCGATCTCCCGGCCAACGCGGTGTTCTACGGCGTGCTCACGGGGGGGCAGGACGCGGGCGGTCCCGACGAGGCGATCCTCATCGGCCCGAACCATCGCACGTTCGTCTCGCAGGGCGTGCAGACGGTCGCGCGCGTGACGAGCAAGGGCACAGACTGGGAAAACCGCTTCGAGTACGGCGCGCGCATCCACTACGACGAGATCTCGCGGCTGCACACCGAAGACGGCTTCCTCATGCAGAGCGGCCAGCTGGTCCACGACGGGCGCCCGACCGCCATCACCGCGAACAACCGCGCCTGGACGACGGCCTTCGCGCTCCATGCCGCCGATGCGTTCGCATGGAACCGGCTCGTCGTGACGCCGGGCATCCGCGTCGAGCTGATCCGCTCGCGCTTCGACGACGCGCTCGGTCGCGGCTCGTCCACTGGATTCCATCAAGTCTTCCTCCCCGGCCTCGGCGCGTACTTCGCATTGACGAAGAACCTCGGGGTGCTCGCGGGCGTGCACCGCGGCTTCAGCCCCGCGCCGCCTGGCTCGGCGACGGCGGGTTCGACGAGCGGCCGCCCGGAGGACTCGATCAACTGGGAGTGGGGTGTCCGCTGGACGAGCAAGCGCGTGCGCGCCGAGGCGATCGCGTTCTTCAACGACTACCGCAACCTGACCAACATCTGCACCGCATCGAGCAGCTGCGTGGGGTCGGATCTCGACCGCCAGTTCGATGCCGGCGCCGCGTGGGTGTACGGCGCGGAGGCGTTCGTCGAGACCGAGATCAAGACCGCTCTCGGCGTGATCTTCCCGCTGCGCGCCTCGTACACGCTGACCCGCACCGAGTTCCTCACGCCCTTCGCCTCGGGCGATCCACAGTGGGGGAACGTGAAGGCGGGCGACGAGCTCCCCTACGTCCCGCGTCATCAGCTCTCGGCCACGCTCGGCGCGGAGACGAAGAAATGGGGCGTCGCCGCGCAGGCGATCTACGTCGACACGATGCGCGAGTCCGCCGGCAGCGGCGCGTTCGATCCGCGCCGCTCGACCGACGCGTACCTCGTGGTCGACGTCTCCGGCCACTACCGCATCACGAAGTGGCTCTCGGTCTACGCGAACCTGCGCAACCTGACCGACCGCGCCTACCTCGTGTCGCGCCGCCCGTTCGGCGCCCGCCCCGGAGCGCCGCGGCAAATCCAGGTCGGGCTCAAGGTCGAGTTCTAAATCACCGAGCGCGATTCTCGATTGCCCCGCCGCAGATCGGATTGAACACGGAGGCACGGAGGCACGGAGGCACGGAGGTACGTGGGTTCGAGAGTCTGCCGATCGTCTCCGACACGTCGTCGTCGCGCGTCGCTGCCTGCGCGTCGCCGCTCTCCGAGAACAAAC
>JBKJQC010001016.1:0-7005 GCA_046593995.1 Polyangiales bacterium | reverse complement strand
CACCGGGGCAGAGCCTCCTCGTTCGCGTAGGCAAACGGAACGAAAAGGGTGCCCCGGTGTTCTCACGCGGTCTCCACGTGGATCGCGCTCGATTACAGCCACAAAAGACGATTCGGCTCAGGCGGAAATCTACACCCCTCATGGACTCCTACGGCGACCCGATCATGAACGCGGCGGCACTTCGTGCTCGGGGAGGCCGGAGTTGACTCGCCTGCCGCTCTACGTCGGAACGCCAGAACCGGCATCGATCGCCGGAGAGCGGTCGCACGCAACCTCCACACCCAGCGACCTTGCTCCCGAGGAAGTCGTGGTGGCCTATCACGAGCGAACGAAGCACCATTTTCATCGGTACGCTGCCTCGCCCGGCTACATGGACTGGGCCACGCAGCCCGACCCGTTCCGACGGTACTCAGGAACGGACCTGGTTCGGCTCCCGCTGGCCGAACCGGGCCGGCCGCTTCCCTACTGGCAGCTCTACGCACTCGGGGACGTGCCAGCGGAGCCGCTCTCTCTGGAGTCGATCTCCCTCTTCTTCCGCTACGCGCTGTCTCTGACCGCGTGGAAACGCTTCCGTGAAACGACGTGGTCCCTCCGCGCGAACCCCTCGAGCGGGAATCTCCACCCGACCGAGGGGTATGCGGTTCTACCGACGATCGAGCGGCTCGGCGACGCGCCCGCCGTGTACCACTACGCACCTAAGGAGCACGCTCTCGAACGGCGAGCGATCCTCGACACGAAGGCGTGGGGCGAGGCCTGCGCGCTGTTTCCCGAGGGTTCCTTCCTCGTGGGACTCTCGTCGGTCCATTGGCGGGAAGCCTGGAAGTACGGTGAGCGCGCGTTCCGCTATTGCCAGCACGATGCGGGGCACGCGCTCGCCACGCTGCGTATTGCGGCAGCGGCTCTTGGTTGGAGCTTGGTGCTCCTCGACGGGATCAGCGACAGCGCCATCGCTGGTCTCTTCGGGCTCAGCCGCGGTAACGACTACGGGACGGCAGAGCGTGAGGAGCCTGAGCTTCTCACGTTGGTCACACCCGGTCTTCTATCGACCCCTCCGCGGCTTCTGAACGGGCTGACGGCCGGCAGCGTCGGTGCACGATGGCGCGGCATGGCCAACACGCTGAGCCCCGAGCACAGCGCCGAGTGGCTCGTAATCGAGGAGGTTGCGCAGGCCACGCGACGATCCGGAAGCGCGCCGATCACCGAAGACTTTTCCGCGTTCCCCACGCAGGAGGGGCTCTTCGGGATCCCCGTCCGCGACGGTCTGCTCACCGCCGAGAAGGCAATCCTTGGCCGCCGAAGCGCGGTAGCGATGGATGGCTCGACGGCGATCTCACAGGAAGCGTTCTTCCGCATGCTCGCTCGGTTGATGCCGACGCAGGGTGGGCGGTCGATGCCCTGGGATGCGATCCCGTGGCGGCCGCGCATCCATCTCGGTCTGTTCGTCCACCGCGTCGAAGGCGTCCCTCGCGGCCTCTACGCGCTCGCACGAGATCCCGACAAGCTCGGGGCTCTCAAGGAAGCGATGCGGCGGGAGTTTCGCTGGCAGCGCCTGCCCTCATGCCCGCCGGGGCTTCCGCTGTATCTGCTCCAGGAAGGGGACTGTCGGGCGCTCGCGGCCACCGTCTCCTGCGGCCAGGACATCGCCGGCGACGGGGCCTTCAGCCTGGGAATGATCGCGGACTACATGGACAGCCTGACGACGTACAGCGCCGCGTTCTACCGAAACCTGTTCTGGGAGGCCGGCATGGTGGGCCAGGTGCTTTACCTCGAGGCCGAAGAAGCGGGCATTCGCTCGACAGGGATCGGCTGCTACTTCGACGATCCCGTCCATGAGGCATTTGGGATCACTTCACGGGAGTGGCAGAGCTTGTATCACTTCACAGTGGGTAGCCCAGTCGATGACACCCGGCTCACCACGCTACCTGCATACAACTTCGAGGAAGAGCGATGAGCGCCACCGTTCATCAAGCAGAGGCGCTACCAGGACAAGCTGGAAAGGAACAACCATGGCATTGAGCGAATCTCTCCGAAAGCAGATCTCCGACCTTGTGACCACGAACCGGGTGGTCCTCTTCATGAAGGGAACTCGCCAGATGCCGCAGTGCGGGTTCTCCGCCCAGGTCGTGCAGATCCTCGACGCGCTGGTGCCGACCTACGAAACGGTCGACGTGGTCCGTTCTCCCGAGATCCGGGATGGAATCAAGCAGTTCTCCGAGTGGCCGACGATTCCCCAGCTGTACGTCGGCGGGGAGTTCGTCGGAGGCTGCGACATCGTCCGCGAGATGAATGCGTCCGGAGAGCTCCAGAAACTCATCGGCGTGAAGGTCTCAGAGCCAGAGACGCCGACGATCATGATGAGCGAGACGGCCACCAAGGCGTTCCAAGCGGCGGTGGCAGAGGCGGGTGGAGACTCGCTGCGCCTCCAGATCGACCCTCAGTTTCAGTACGAACTCTTCTTCGGACCGCGCGAGCCGGGCGACATCGAGGTCGAAGTGAATGGGCTGACCCTCGTCGTCGACCGCTCGAGCGCGCCCCGCGCCAACGGCGTTTGCATCGACTTCGTCGACGGACCCAGCGGCGGGTTCAAGATCAACAACCCGAACGAGCCTCCAAAGGTGAAGCAGCTGAAAGCGCCTGACCTCAAGACCATGCTCGATCGAGACGAGGTCACGCTCTTTGACGTCCGACCCGAGGACGAGCGAGCGATCGCGAGGATTGCGGCGGCGCGTTCCCTCGATGAGGCAGGTCAAGAGTACCTGCTCGGGCTCGACCGGGGGACCCCTGTTGCGTTCCATTGCCACCTTGGAATCCGTAGCCAGGAAGCTGCCCAGCAACTGCTTCGCGAAGGCTTCCGCGCTGTCTACAACCTCGATGGCGGCATCGACGCGTGGTCGCAGAGCATCGATCCATCGGTGCGGCGTTATTGAGGTACGAAGGAGGCAAGCATGTCGTCCCATCCGACCGATTTCCAAGGCTCCGTCATTGACGCGCTCCGCGAGGCTATCGAGCGCCAGATCCCCGATTCGCGGGCAGAGGTGAACGGCGGAGGGGGGCACTTCAGCATCGAGGTGACGTCGCCGGCCTTCGCTGGCAAGAGCATGCTGGCGAGTCAGCGCATGGTGTACGGGGCGATCGCCCACCTGATGAAGGGAGAGATGGCGCCGGTGCACGCCGTCGACAGTCTGAAAACCCGGACGCCCACCGGGCCGGTGTAACCTGGAGGGTGTCATGGATAATTCCCCGCTACTCATCGAGTTCGTTTCCGGGACCAACATCTATCGCGAACCAGAAACCGTTCCGCATCTGCCGGTCGTCCAGAACGGTCCCCCGGGGACGTTTGTTATCTTCGCCGACGGCAAGGTGTCCCTCCCGACCGATCAGATCGTATTTGCCGATGAGACGGGCGGCAGGGCCCGCGTTGGCTTCGGTGGAATGAGCTTCGAGGGAATCGAGGACGGCCGTCTGGTCTTCTTCCGAGTTCGCGACCTTCAGCCCGAGGAGCTGCTTTCACCGCAGCGAGGACGAAAGATGACCCTCGAGCCGCATATGGTCTCCGCGATCCTCGTCGATGGCCGCAAGGTGTGGCCGCTTGGCTGATCGTCCGCGCTGCAGGTGCCGTCGACCTCACCCGAGCGCTCGCGTTCGGCGGGGTTTGCACGGCTCGAGTCCACCCTCCAGCCTTGATGCCATGGCTGCCGCCCTGGAATTGAGCGGCAGAGCCCGATGCCGCCCGAGAACCTACAGGACAGATGCCGCCCATCCATAGAAGCCATGCATTGCGCCCCCTTTCGAGCAGTCACCACCAGCTGCTGCTCGTGGCGTTCCAGGTGAAAAACGGCGTCCAGGGGCGTGTCGTCGCCGGCGCTCCGTCCACACTCGACGGGCTCGCCGCGCTGGTGAGCAGGTTCGCCGACGAAGACCTTCGGCCGCACTTTCAGGCGGAGGAGCAGATCCTCCTCGCCGCCTGGCCTCCCCAAGGGTCATCCAAGGAGCCCGAGCCCGCGCGGCTGCGGAGCGAGCATGCAGAGATCCTGCGACTCGCGGCGACGGTCGCCACCTCGTCGGCTCCCGACCGTCAAGCCACCCTGGACCGTTTTGCGACCGCGCTCGAGAGCCACGTGCGCTGGGAGGAGCGCTCCTTGTTTGGTCGGATCGAACGGGAACTCAGCGCAGAAGGGCTGGCCGAAGTCGGCTCGAAGCTTGCGCAGATCAGCGGTTTCTCGCGTTGTGCAACCTCTCCCTCAAGAGTGACGGACGCGATGCCTAGCGAGCCGGGTGGTGGGCAGGGCAAGCGCATCTAATTTTGCCGTTGGACGAATCGGCTGCGCCGAGGCCTGGGGTGATCGCGACCGGGTAGGTGGTCGCGACGGGGAGCCGTAGGCAGGTCAGAGCTATGACCTGCTCTTGTTCGCGGAAGATCTGGGAAGACCGCACGTCGTCGCCATCTGCGAGCTCGCAGGCGAAGAGCGGGGGACCTCACCATTGACCGGGACCGTGTCGAAACGTGTCGAGACGTGTCGACCGACGCGTCGCCATGCGTCGTCGTTCCGAACGCCGATGCTGTCGAGGTCTTCGCGGCTGCATCGCGAAGCCAGGCTGTCATCGGTCACGAGGGAGCGCGTGGTCAGGCATCGAGGCTACGCGGGCCGCCGCCGATGCCGCGCACAATGTCGCCGCGCTGCGGCGACAATTGGCGGATTCGGCTGTGCTCGCGCTTCGTCGTGGCCGTTCCGACCTGAGATTGTCTCCGCGCTGTGGAGACAATCGTGGGGGAATGTCAGACTGGAACGTCGCGCATCACCGACCGTATCCACTCTGCACGCGTCGGCGGCGGCGGGGCTGCGCACCGAGCCAGAATGTCACCAGCGGGCTCGGCTTCGAGGTCATCGGTCATCAGGGATCTTTCAGGTTGGGGGCCGGGAACATCGCGTCGTATCGACTGAGGTCGGGCTCCTGCAGCACGAGGCCATCGAGCTCGGGACGCCCGAGTCGGAGCGGCGCGGGCATCGGCGCGAGCT
Source organism: Polyangiales bacterium (assembly GCA_046593995.1). Taxonomy (GTDB): domain Bacteria; phylum Myxococcota_A; class Polyangia; order Polyangiales; family JADJMO01; genus JALHOE01. The sequence continues at coordinate 1,987 of JBKJQC010001016.1, read as the reverse complement.
GGCGGCGATGCCGGAGCACGTACTCGACGTACTCGGCGCCGACGTGGCCGGAGCGCATGACCTCCTCCATCGAGGAGCGCGTGAGCTGCCGGATCTCGTCGTCGCTCAGGTAGTTCTTCGCCACGGTGACGTCGGCCTTCCTCACCCTGGCGCCCTTCCACGAGGTCAGCCCCATGTTCGGCTTCTCCGCGCTCGCACGGTCGGCGACGATCTCCGACGCGGTCTTCCCCGTGATCGCCCAGTGCAGCTTGTTCTGCACGATCTGGAAGAACTCCTTGGTCGCCGCGCTGCTCGCGTCGTAATCGACCGCGAGAGCGTAGAGATCTCGGATCTTCTGATAGAACCGCTTCTCCGACGCGCGGATCTCGCGGATGCGCTGGAGGAGCTCGTCGAAGTAGTCGCCGCCGAGGTTCTTACCCTTCTTGAGGCGCTCGTCGTCGAGCACGAAACCCTTCACGAGGTACTCGCGGAGCCGCTCGGTCGCCCACCTGCGGAACTGCGTGCCGCGGTGCGAGCGGACGCGGTAGCCGACCGCGAGGATCACGTCGAGGTCGTAGTGGTCGATGAGCCGCGCGACGTCGCGCGAGCCCTCGGTTTGAACTATTCGGAACTTCCGAATAGTTGCCGCCGGATCGAGCTCCTGCTCGTCGAAGATGTTGCCGAGGTGCTCGTTGATCGTCGGAACCGACACTTGGTACAGCTCGGCCATGAGGCGCTGCGTGAGCCACACAGTTCCGCCGTCGAGCCGCACCTGGATGCGACTGTGCCCGTCCTCTCCGTTGTAGAAGACAATCTCGGAAGTCGGCGGCGTGTCAGCCATCGACAGCCTCGGCGTCCGCGTCGTGTGTCCGCTGCCCCGATCTCCTGAGCCTCACGGCGCCCTCTGCGAGGAAAGGAGGCGCGCGCGCGTGTCGGCTCCAATGGCGATGTAGTCCCGCGCAGCCTCCTTCAGACGTCCGAGCTTCCGCTTGCAACTCGTGATGTGGAGCTCGGTGTCGTAGTCGCGGGCGCATTCGGGGATCGCCTCGAGCCCGGCGAGCGCGCGAACGACTTCGCCCGCGCTCTCGAGCTTCACGGCGTCCTTGTAATCCCTCTGGCAAGAGGCGGACGAGGGCGCGCCGGCCGCGGCGGAAGCAGTCAACAGCGGATGCATGAGAGAACCCCACTGATAGGCGAGAGAGCCGCGTGACCCAAGCAGGTCGGCACGGACGATCGCTCGGTTGCGTGCTCACCGCCTCTCGCGGTCATTCTCGGCCGAGCAACGACGGTTCGCTGCGCAACGCACGTTCACGGGTTCTACCTCCGGCCGTTCGGGGAGCCGATCGACGTCACGCCAGCCGGGGGTCTGGGTCGGCCGCCACCGTCGCCAGCAGCCGCCCGAGCGCCTCGTGTGCAACGCGCGCCGCCTCGAGATCGCCCACCGCCGCGGTCTCCGTGATCGCGCGCGAGAGCGCCTCGAGCAGCGCGGCGCGCGGTGACTTCGTGGGCGAGACGACCGCGGCCTCGTTTGGGCCAAACGCGACCGCAGGTCGCGCACTTACGTCGACTCGCGGAGGCTCACTCGTACGCGAGTCGTCACGAACTGCCGTGATTCCAGCGGATTCCAGGGGCACCAGTCCCGCTAGCGCTTCCAAGACGCTCCTTGTACACCCGCCAGCCGCGACTCGGGTAGCTTCACCATTGACCGGGACCGTGTCGAAACGTGTCGAGACGTGTCGGCCGACGCGTCACCATGCGTCGTCGTTCCGAACGCCGATGCTGTCGAGGTCTTCGCGGCTGGATCGAGGAAGCCAGGCGCGTGGTCAGGCGTCGAGGCTACGCGGGCCGCCGCCGATGCCGCGCACAATGTCGCCGCGCTGCGGCGACAATTGGCGGATTCGACTGATGCTGGCGCTTCGTCGTGGCCGTTCCGACCTGAGATTGTCTCCGCGCTGTGGAGACAATCGTGGGGGAATGTCAGACTGGAACGTCGCGCATCACCGACCGT
>JBKJQC010000669.1:0-4031 GCA_046593995.1 Polyangiales bacterium | reverse complement strand
GCGTGAGATCGGCGCCGTACCAGGTCTTGCGATCGGACACGGTCGCCCCGACGTCGCGGGTCTCCTCGGTCGCGTAGTCGAAGTTGAAGAGCGCGCGCAGCTTGCTGGTCGGGTTGTAGTCGACGACGAAATCGATGATGTGGCGGAGCCTTCCGTTCTGGGCACCGCGGCTCAGCACAGTCGACGACTCACCCGCACCGAGCGAAGGCTGGCAGCTCGCCGTGCCCTTGTCGTACGCCGTGTCCGCAGCGCAGGAGACGGTCACGGAGTCGGGCGTCTCGGGACCGAACAGCCAGCCGACCGAGAAGAGCAGCTTGTCGCTCGGCTTCACGGCGACCTGCGTGCCGAAGGTCTTCATCGTGTTGTTGTCGACCGCGTTGTTCCAGCCGTTCACGGCCAGCACGCGGAACGAGAACATGTCGTTGAGGTCGTAGTCCGCGCGGATGCCGGTATGGAAGAACGGCTGCGCGTAATAGAACAGCATCGAGCGCGTGTACGTGATGTTGAGCTGCGTGTCGGCGACCTCGGCCCCGTAGATGGTGTCGAACTTTCCGAAGATCAGCTTGAGCTTCGACTTCGCCCCCATCGGCTTCCACGCGACGAACATCTGCTTCACGCTCGTGAGCCCGAGCTCGTTGTCGGGGCTTCCGGTGTAGAGCGCCGCCGAGGGGCCGAAGCGCAGGCTCACGGCGCCGCCGACCGGATCGGGATCGACGCTGGCATCGAGTCCGACCCAGTGCAGCCCGAACCCGTTGTACACGTCGAAGCCGCGGAAGTTGTTCACCCCGGTGATCGCGCCCTTGCGCGGGCTGTACGGGTTGAGGCTCCCGTACGCGTCGACGAACGCACCGAGCGTGATGCGGTCGTACCACCTGGCTTCGGCCGCAGGTGCGGGCTCCACAGGGGTCGCGACCGCTGGGTCAGACTTCACCGGAGCATCGCCGGCCACCGGCGCAGGAGCGGCAGCCGGCGGAGGAGTCCACGGCGCGGCACCCGGCGCAGGAGCAGGAGCCGCAGCGGGAGGGGGCGGCGCGGGGAGCGGAGCGGGCGCAGGAGCGGCCGGATCCTGGCCCTGCGCGAACGCGAGCAGCGGCAGTGCACTCACGAACGAAAACGACAGAACCGAGATGACATGCTTCGAGCTCATCACGCGCCCTCCGCGAGCAGGGATCAGCGCCGGCAGCGCAACAGGCGCCGCCGACTCGTTCGACACGACACGCGCACTCGACTCGGCGCCGATGACCCGCTCCGACGCGTCCCGGCGGATGTCTCTCGCCGCGAGCGTCCCGTGAATACCGCCCGCTTGGCTAGCGGCGTTCGGTGAGAAATCTGATCGAGCGATATGGGTCATGCTGGGGCCTCCGATTCGAGGACCCTGCGACGCTATGCGTTAGAGGTTTCGGCCAGGCTTCGGGAAGATTTCGTGTTGGCAACACGAAGGCGTGTCGTAACACACGCATCGAGCTCTCACGCAAGGCTCCGCAGCGCGGCGCGCGCATGGCCTATCTCTCGGGGCATGCTGCGTTTTTCGGCCTCGCGGAGCGCCTCGGCGAACAGCGTTCGTGCGCGCCTTCTCTGACCGAGACGGAGAAATATTTCGCCGCGGTATCGCGCCGCGGACGACCTCGCCATGGGGAACACCCTCGCGAAGCGACGCAGTTGGAGGACGAGCGCCTCCGCGCAGGCGCGCGCGCCGTCCTGCGCGAAACCTGCGAGACACGCATCGAGCGCTCCGACGTAACCCTCGAGCGCCGGGAAGCCCGTCGGGCGCGCGCGTACGATGCGCGAGAGTGTTCCGCGTGCGATTCCGACGCCTTCGTCGACGCGACCGAGCGCCGCGTGCGCGCGTGCGAGCTGACCGTGGCAGATGATCTCGGACTGCAGCTCCGGGCGTCGATCGAGATCGTCGCGTGCATGCTCGAGCAGGCCGAGCGCCTCCGCGAGCTCACCATTCGCGAGCTCACCACTCGCGAGGCCAGCGCTCGCGAGTAGAGACCGCGCGATGGAGAAGCGCGCCCACGTGACGTGTTGCTCGCTGCCGCGCGCCTCGGCCGAACGCAGGAGCTCTCGGTAGCGCGCGAGCGCAGCGAGCACACGACCCGCATAGAAGTCGACGTGGCCGAGCGCCGTCACGAGGATCTCGTGGATCAGCGCATCGTGCACCCCGACGGCGGCGACCATGCCGCGACGGATCGCTCGGTCGGCCAGAGACCAAAGGCCATGACCGCTCAGATACACGCCCTCGATCGCGTGGGAGAACGCGGCCTCGTACGCGTCGGCGTGCGCGCGCCCGGCGGCGAAGTACGAGCTCGCGAGGCGGTGCATCCCGACCGCACCGGAGACGAATCCGACGAGCGCGTAGGCGTGCGGGACGTCGCGCGTGACGCCAGCGCGCTCGGCGACGTTCACGGCGCGCAGCGCTGCGACGAGCATTCCGGCAGCGTCGTCGACATAGAAGTAGCGGTGCGTGAGGAGCGCGAGCGCGACGGCCGCAGCGCGATGCCGTTCGCGCGACTCCGACTCGAGGGGCTCCGAACCGAGCGGCCCCGAAGCGAGCGCGCGGACGATGCCGAGGCGATGGCCGACTTGCAGAAGGGCGTCGCGGGCGAGCGCGATCGCGCGGGACGAGGTCGTCTCGGGCATCGATGCACCGAGTCGCTCGAGCGCCGCGAGCGCGTGGAAGTGCATGAGGTCGAGCTCCCCTGCGCCGAACGCGGCCTGCGCCATGCCAATCTCGAGGCGTGCGCGACGGAGCACCGGGGCGAGGTCGGGTCGCCGCTCCGCGATGGCGATCGCGGGACCATAGAGCGCCTGCGCGTCGCCGTGTGCGGCGCGCGAGGAAGCGCGTTCCGCGGCGAGCTCGAAGGCCGAGAGCGCGCGGTCGTCGACGCCCGCCTCGCACCAATGATGTGCGAGGACGCTCGCGAGGGCGCTCGGATCGGCTTCGTCCGCGAGTCGCTCCTCGAGCGCGCGGGCGGCCATCGCGTGGAAGCCTCGCCGCGCTTCGGCGTCGATCTCCGAATAGGAGACCTCGCGCAGCATGTCGTGCACGAACTGGAACCGGCCGGGGCCGATCGGCTCGAGCACCTGTCGAGCGAGCAGCTCCGCGGTCGCCTCCATCGACTCGATCTCCGACCCGGAGCTCCCGAGCCACACCCGGTCGAGGACGCGCGCGTCCACCTCTCGACCGAGGACACTCGCCATCGCCGCGAGGCCCCGCGCCGGCACGGACAGCGCGTGGAGGCGCCGCGCGACGAGATCCCGGAGCGTGCGCGGGAGCTCGCGACCGTCCCCGACGACGACCAGACGATCGCGCCCCTCACGCTGCACGAGCCCCTCGGCGACGGCCGTGCGGAGGTACTCTGCGACGAAGAACGGATTGCCGTCGGAGCGCTCGGCGAGCGTGCGCACGAACGCCTCGGGCGGCGCGCTCGTCGCCAACATGTCGCGCACGACGTCGAGGACGGTGGCGTCCTCGAGGCGCTCGACCGTGACGCGCTCGATCATCGGACGTGCGAGCACGGCCCGCACGTCGGGCGACAACGCGCCGCTGCGGCACGTCGCGACGATCGCCAGCGGCTGCTCAGAGAGCCAGCTCGGAGGGAGCGTCCGCAGGAATGCGAGCGTGAGGTCGTCCGCCCACTGCAGGTCGTCGATCAGGAGGAGCAGCGGTTCTTCACGCGCGAACGCCGCGAGCGTGTCGCGCAGCGCCGTGAAGAGGTGCTCGCGCGCCGCCGGACCAGAGAGGTCGGGGGGATCGGGGAACGCGGCGAGCCCGGCGAGCCGCCCGAGGCGCGGAGCGTACGGCGCGAGGACCTTCGCGCGCGGGCCGAGGATACGGACGGTCGTCTCCGACCCCATCGCCGTGCAGCGATCGGCGATCGCGCCGAACAGCTTGCGGAACGGCTGCAGCTCGGCGTCGCGACGCGTCCCGAGCGGCGCGCACGTCGACGCGACGACGACGTGCTCCGGCGCGGCCCGCCGCGCGAGGTCCGTCGCGAGGTACGTCTTGCCGATCCCGCTCTCGCCGC
>JBKJQC010000587.1:0-2930 GCA_046593995.1 Polyangiales bacterium | reverse complement strand
CGACGATGACCTTTGCGTTCGGCAGCAAGACCGCTGCGGCGCGCGCACGGCGGCTGACCATGGGTGTCGCCGGACTCCAGGTGCCGGCCACGGGATCGTAGATGTCGGCGCTCGATGCGCGGAGGGCGCCCCGCGGCCCCCCTGCCGACAAGACCTTTCCCGAAGGCAGCGTCGTGAGCGTGTGCGCATGGACTCCCAGGGTCATGGCCCCGGTCGTGGTGAACGAGAGGGTCGCCGGATCGAAGATCTCCGCCGCCGAGAGGGAGCTGGCGCTGGTGTCGTACTGTGTCGAGGTTGCGTTGCCGCCCGCGACCAGCACCCTCCCGTCAGCGAGCTTCGCCGCGCCGGCTGCGAAGCGGGCCACCGACATCGACCCGGTCGTGCCCCACGCGGGGTCGACCACGATGGGGTAGGCGAGGCCGGTGCGATCGAGGGTCGCGACGAGCCCGTCGCTCGTCACCGTCACGTCGAGTGCGCGGCGCACGCCATTCGCATCGAACGCGACGATCGGCGTCGCGCGGAGGCGTGCGCGTCCTTGGTGGTCGAGGACCTCGACGATCTCGCCACCAGGAGCCAAGCGCACCTTCGCGAGAGCCGGGCCGAGCGCGATCGACCAGCGGAGCGTCGCGGGTGCGCTCGCATCGCGCAGCACGCGGATCTCTTCGGCTACCCCGTCGCTCTCGAACATCGCGAGATCGGTCGCCGGCGCCACCGACGCGTAGGTGACCACCTGCCCGTCGTGCACTGCCGGCGCGTCCACCGGGACTTCGGCGCGGATCTCGATCCAGACGCCGTCGAACTGCGACACCGCGATGCGCGTGAGACCACGCGCACGCAGCGGGAAGCGAGCATCGAGAGAAGGCAACTTCGACTCGCGGAGACGTGGTCGCAGCGCGCCGTCGATCAACGCGAGCGGGCTCGCCTGCGCGACGATCTTCGACACGGCTGGCGTCGCAGCGAGGAGCGCGACGGTGTCGGTACGCGCTCCCGGCGGCGCATCTCTCGTCCCGCCACACGAGAGAAGGGGAAGGGCGAGCAAGAGGCACTTACGCATCCATCCAGATTATCCCCCAAACCCGAACGGTACCAGCGTCATGCAGCACGATGCACCCTCGGCGTGAACGCGCTCACGCTGCAGAGTCCGCGGCATGCTCGAGTTGGGAGGTCGAGTACGCGCTCTCCGTTCTTCGTCGCGCCGTGACCGGTGACGTCCGGTCGCCCGGACGGAGGGTGAGCGGCGCGACATTACACGGCTTTCCCGATCGCGAGCTGCCCTGCATCGGGTTGGTCTACGGCCTCGGCCACCGACTGCCGTACGTCACCGGAGCGATCGGCCTGCTCGACGCGTGGCTCGTCGCCATGTCGCTCGTAACCGTGCAGGGCGAGGCGCGCTGAGCGCGATCGCGCACCCATATCGGCACTCTTCATGGAAACTACCCGCTGCAACCCGCCGAGGACGCTTGGAATGACTACCCCCCCGACGGCGGTCGATTGGCGCACACTTCCGCGCGTCGTAGGAAGACGAGATGCTCCGCTCGCTGTTGATCGCGCTCCTTGTCGTGGGCTGCTCGCGGGGCGCCCCGCACGTCGAGCGTGCGCCGGTGTCGTTGTCGCACCGGAGCGGCGACTTCGTGCTCGACGATCCGGGCATCGCCGACGCGGACGTTCGGCTCGCGCTGGAGTCGCGACCGGGCGCGTGGGCGATCGTGAGGGCGACCGGCACCCGAAGGGTCGCGGCGAGGCGCGAAGCCGATGGGCTGTTCTTCGCCGACGTCGGCGAAGACGAGGACATGCGTCGCGTTCCGATGGGCTCCGGCTACGAAGAGCTGCGCATCTTGCGGGTGCCGCGCCGCGAACGCTTGCACTGGCGGATCACCACCGGACCGGAAGTCGCGAGTGTGCGCCTGCGCGACGGACGCATCGAGCTGCTCGATGGCGCGGGTCGCCTGCTGCTCGGGACGGCGCCGATGTTCCTCGTCGACGCGCACGGCGTGCGCCGAGATCTCTCGCCGGAGCTCGCGGAGACCGGCGGCACATGGGCGTTGTCGGTCGACGTCGACGCGCGCGATCTCGCTGCGCCGATCGTGATCGATCCGCTGTGGTCGACGGCCGGCTCGATGGCCACCCCGCGGATGAGTCATCGCATGATCACGCTGACCGACGGCAGAGTGCTCGCGGTGGGCGGCTCGACCTCGCCGGCGAGCACCACCGCCGAGGTCTACGACCCGACGAGCAACACGTGGGCGTACACGAAGGGAGCCCTAGTCCAGGCACACTCGTCCCCGACGCTCGTACGAATGACCTCGGGAAAGGTCGTCGTCCAGGGTGGTGGGAGCACGACCGCGCCCGAGATCTACGATCCGGTCAGCGACACGTTCGCAACGTCGTCCGTGTTGACCGGTCCGATCATCGACTGGCGCGGCGCCGCGCTTCCCGGTGGGAAAGCCGCGTTCTTCGACGAATACGAGTCGCGCGCGTACGTCTACGACGAGGTCGCTCAGACCTTCGCGAAGACCCCCGACGTCACGGCGCTCACGAAGCGAACCGGGTTCGAGGTCATCGCGCGCGTCGACGGCAAGGTGCTGATGGTCGGTGGGCAGTCGATCTCGTCGGGCGAGAACCTCTCGAGCACGGAGGTCTTCGATCCGGCGACGCGCACGTTCACCAGTGGGCCGTCGATGTCCACCAAGCGCCACCTTCCCGTGCTCGCTTCGGCGCCGGGCGGCCGCATCGCTGCGTTCGGCGGACAGAAGCAGCTGACGCTCGATGGACACTCGAAGACGAGCGATGTGCTCGATCCCACGGGGACGAGCTGGTCTCCCGGCCCGACCCTGATCGAGGGTGTGATCCGCGGCTTCAACCAGGGTGTCGCACTGCCGAACGGCAACACGTTCTTGCTCACCGACCGGGAGCTGACGGCTGCCGGCGCG
>JBKJQC010000489.1:0-3328 GCA_046593995.1 Polyangiales bacterium | reverse complement strand
TGATCAGCGACGCGATGCGGTTCATGCTCCTCTGCACCAGCAAGAACACTGCCCGCGACGTCGAGCGCGACCGTTTTCGCGGGCACGCGCGCGCTGGTCATTTCGCGGGCACGGACGACTTCGGACGTGGCACCAGATAGCAACGTCCGCCTACGCAGCGCGCGTCGATCGGCGGCCGCTGGCACTCCTCGATCGGGCACTCGCGCATCTCCTGGGCAGCGGCGCAGGCGCTCGCGAACGAGGTCGCCCATGCCTTCGACGCGGCCACCGTCGCGCCACACGCGAGGCAGCAGCGGAGGTCGCCCTCCACGAACAGATCCAAGGCGACGCAGTCGTCGGAGGTGACGCAGCGATCGTCGAGCGGCGTACCCACGACGCTCGCGGCGGCCGCGGCGCTCGATGTCGCGACGGGGCTCGCGCTCGGAGCGCTCGAAGACGACGGCATCGGCGAGAGCTCGGTCCCCTCGGTCTTCCTCGCGCATGCGGAGAGCAGCGCGGAGACGAAGAGGATCGCGACGCCGCGCACCGCTCGATTCTAGATCACCGAGCGCGATTCTCGACGGCACGGACTCGGAGACGCTGACGTGGGCATCGCTTCGCTCCGTTCACGGTCCACTCTCACGTTCACGCGCGCGGTCTGGAGCGAGATCGTAAAACGGTTTCGTCGAGCTCGCTTCGAGGCTCCTCCGGCAGGATGAGCGGGCGAAACGCTTTGCGCGAGCGCTCTCGCCGTGAACGTCCCTGCAGGCCTCTGCAGGCACGGCGCCATCGAGAATCGACCTCCTCGATTCTAGCTATAGGTCCCGCGGATCCAGCGCTGCAGTGACCATGTCGCAGCGAAGCCGACTGCGGCGTACGCGGCGATCAACGGGTGCCCTGCCCGCGCGATGAGCACCGCGTCGAGGAGCGAGATGCCGGCGATGAGCGCTGCCACCGCGCGAGGGACGCGCCCCTTCACGAGCTCGCCGATGCCCCACAGCGTCCACGCGAGGAAGCCGAGATAGAGCGAAGCACCCGCGCCGTCCCGGACGATCGTCGCGGCGTGGACGAACGGCGCGAGCATGCATGCCAGCGGGAGGATCGTGATCGGCTGGATGCGCTCCTTGCGCTCGATCTTGGCGGCGTAGGTGAGGCCGACGAGGTACGCGAAGAGGCACGCCGCGCCGACGGCGACGCTCGAGCTCACGGTGCCTGCGACCACCAACGCCGCGGTCACGTAGACGAGCACACGACACGCGCCCATCACGACGGGCGAGAGCGGGTTTCCCTTGTGCCACACGTCGTAGAGCACGACGGCGCCTGCGAGCGTGGCGCCAGAGGCGACCGGCTTCAGCCCCTGCCCCGACACGCGCGCGGACCAGGCGACGGCGAGGACGCCGACCGCGAGGAGGCCGAAGCCGACGGCGAAGACCTCGCCCGCGCGCACGACACCGGAAGGAATGGGGCGCTCCGGACGCTCGCGTGCGTCGATCTCGCGGTCGAAGGCGTCGTTGAGGAACATGCCGCCTACGTAGAAGGCTACGCAGCCCACGACGAGCGGCACGAACGTCCGCGGGTCGAAGGTGCCCGACGCGAGGATGGTCGCGGCAAGGACGTTCGTGACGACGGTCGGCACGTTGCTCACGCGCCCGAGCTGCAGGTACGCCGCGCCGCGCACCGGTCACTCCGCGAGGGCGGCGCCCGAGGTCCTGGGCGTCGCGGCAGGGGTGAGGCGCGCGCGCACGAAGGCGAGCTCGCGCGCGAGATCGTCGACGACGTGCTCCGCGCGGTAGCTCCGCGGGAGGACGTTCCAGGTATAGGTCTCGGCCTCGAGCGCGGGGAGCTCCCCCTGCCCTGCGCGCGCGACGAGCGCGTCCCCCGCGCGCGCGACGAGCGCGTCGATGAGCTCGACGAGGACGTCCTGCGTCGTCTCGATCGCTCCGAGGTGCGTCTGGTGCAGCGGCACGTGGTGATGGATCCGCCATTCGCGCGCGTGTCCGTCGCGGGCGAGGAGAGCTTCCGGCAGATCGAGGAAGCGACGCGTGGTGCCGTCGTCGCGGAGCTCCACGACCTGATGCAGGAACACGGGATCCGCGAGCGACGAGAGCTCACGCAGCGCGCGCTCGTCGGGGAATCGTACGCGGAGTCCGGCGCCGAGCTGCACCTTGGCGATGCGGATTCCGGCGCCGTCGAGCGCGCGCAACGCGAACCGCGGAGACTCGTTCTCCACGGCGAGATGACACGCGTCGATGCACACGCCGACGACGCGACGAACGAGCTCCTCGGCGTCTTTGCGTGACGTCCGCATGGTCTTCGCGAAGCCGTCCAGGGCCGGACCGAAGAGCGCGCCCTCGAAGAAGCCGATCGCGTCCCCGATCGTCTCGAGGCGACAGAACGGCTCGGGCTCGAGGGCGAGCACGAGCCGCGCCCCCGTCTCGCGCTCCATGGCGACGAGCGCCGCGGCGGCCTCGAGCACCGACGTCGCGGCGAGGTCGTCGGAGCCCTCTCTCGTGAAGGCGGGGCGGCGCTCGCGGTACGCGATGGGCAGCGTGCTGATGCTCCCCTCCATCCCGCGCGGCAGCACCGCAGCGAGGATGCGCGCAAGCCGCGCGGTGTAGGCGACGCGCTCCGGCTCGAGCCAATCGGGGCGATAGACTCGCTCCTTCACCGGCGCGCGATCACCGAACGGACCGTAGGGAAAGCCGTTGAGGGTGAAGACGAAGAGCCCTCGCTGGGCGAGCACGTCGCGGAGCGGTGCCGGATCGGCGAGCGAGCACGCCGCGAGGTTCGACAGGCGCAACCCCACGCCGAACGGACCTGACGCCCCGAGCCTCGCCTTGACCGCCGGCACGTCGCGCTCGAGCGTCGCGCGCACCTCGTCCCAGGTCTCGGCGTGGTGCACGTTGGTGCAGTACCCGAGGCGCAGCATTCAGGGTCTCGCCCTCGCGCTCGGGGCGGAGCGCGGCGCGCGGTGCCGGAGCCAGTCGATGGCGCGCAGCACGAGTTGGTCGTCGATCTCGTGGACCTCGAGTCCGCGTCCGATCCCTTCGAGCAGCGTGATCGTCAGCTCGCCGCCGAGGTGCTCACGGAACTCGCCGAGCCCCGCGAGGATCCGCCGTCGGCCGTTCTCCTCCGCATCGAGGACCGGGTGGAAGAGCGGCAACCCGAGCGACTCCATCGTCTCGAGGATGCGCTCGAGGTCGTGGCACTCGAGCATTCCGCAGGCAGTCGAGTAGACCGCGTCGAGCGCAATTCCGATCGCAACAGCCTCGCCATGACGGAGCTCGTGCTCGGTCAGGATTTCGAGCTTGTGCGCAGCCCAGTGGCCGAAATCGAGCGGGCGCGCGCT
>JBKJQC010000165.1:0-4927 GCA_046593995.1 Polyangiales bacterium | reverse complement strand
GATCGCGCAATGCCTGCAGCGAGTCGACGATCTCCTTCTCGTTGGCGAAGGGCACGGCGCTGCGCGTGACCCGGAGGAGCCGAAGCGACTCGTCGAGGGTCACCACCCAGTGCGCCGTGCGCATCAACTCGACCATTCTGCACTGATGCCACGGCGCAGAGCCGGATCCAACGTAAACCCGCCAATCACCTGCTTCCGGCTGCTGCATCGTCAGGCACGCGCGTTGGCATTCCGCTGAAACGACACGGCGCGTTACCATCGCGCCGTGCGGATCGCTCTCGGGTTCATCGCTCTCGTGCTCTCGCTTCTGGCGGGGTGCGGGAGCGAGCCCGTCTTGTTGCTCGATCAGTGGACGTTCGTGCCGCCGGAGGGACCGCCGCAACAGGTGACGCTGCCGACGCACCTCGCGCTCCCCGATCATCCGCTCCGCTACGTGCTGCGCACCACCGTCCCGGTCACCCCCGAGCTCCGCGATCGGGTGCTGACGCTGGCGGTCGTGCGCATGCCGGCGATCGCGACGCTGCGGGTGAACGGCGAGGACAGCGTCGCGCTCGATGCGGACGTCACCAACTGGTACCGCGTCTCCGGCTCGCAGCGCTGGCACGTCCCGCCACGGCTCACGCGCGGAGGTGTGCTCCACCTCGAGCTCACGCTGCAGCATCGGTTCACGCAGACGGCCTGGCTCGACACCGTGCCGCGCCTCTCGCCGACCGATCACGGCGACACCACCTTCCTCGCGATCCACGCCTGGAACGACGCGACGACGTACTTCGGCGTCTCGGTCGTGTTCGTCGCCGGCTTCTCCTACTTCATGGTGTGGCTCCTCGATCGGCGCCGCGCGGCGCACGGCTGGTTCTCGGTCGAGGCCATCGGCGGCATCGCCGTGCCGGCTTTCGCGACCGGCGCGACGCAGCCGATCATGGGGTACGCCGACACGACCGTCATGGGCATGCAGCTCGTGCTCGGAGCGATCTGCGCGGCGGCGTTCGTCAACGCGTATTTCGGGAGACCCTTTCCGGGGAACCAGCTGCTCCTCGGGTGGGTGGTCCTCGCGCTCGCGGCGGTGTCCTGGACGATGGCCTTCGGCCCGTTCAGAACGGGCTGGGTCACGCTCGCCGTCGGCGTCGCGCTCGCGATCAGCGCGCAGTACCAGATCATGCTCTGCATCCGCCTCGCGAAGGAGAAGCCGCGGCCGCGGAACGTCTTCCTCGTGTCGCTCGCGTGGCCGCTCGCAGGGATCCTCGGCACCGTCGAGATCCTCTGGTGGCTCGGCTTCGGCGCGCCGTTCCAAGGGCTCCAAGCGGGCAGCGCAGGGATCACCGTCGTCGCGTTCCTCCGCGTCGCGGCGCTGAGTCGCGAGCACCTCCGCTCGATGCGCAAGACCGACCGACTGAACGAGGCGTTGGCCCAACGCGTCGCGCTCCTCGAGGAGCACCAGCGCGAGGTCGAGCGGCTCAACGAGGAGCTGCGCCGTCAGATCGCGTCGCGGTCGGCGCAGATGGCGGACGCGCTCGCGCGCATCGGTGCGCGGCACTCCGGCGTCGTCATCCTCGACGAAGGGCACACCGTCGCGGGGCGCTATCGCGTGGTGCGGCCGATCGCCTCGGGTGGGATGGGGTCGGTGTACGAGGTGGAGCGAATGGCCGACGGCGTGCGCTTCGCGCTCAAGGTGCTGCACGGGAGGAACGAGCCGCTCGCGCTCGCGCGGTTCGCGCGCGAAGCGCAAATCGCTGCGCAGATCCACCACCCCAACGTCGTCTCCATCGTCGACATGGACGTCGACTCCGAAGGATTCGTCTTCCTCGTGATGGAGCTCGTGCGCGGCACCCCGCTGTCGGAGCTCCGCGATCGCTACGGCGACGTCTCGTTCGCGCTCCCGGTGCTGCGCCAGATTGCGGAGGGTCTCGCGGCGATCCACGCGCAGGGGATCGTGCACCGCGACCTCAAGCCGGCGAACGTCCTCATCGTCGACCCCGACGGCACGCCGCGCGCGAAGATCACCGACTTCGGCATCGCGATGCTCGGGGACGAGCTGCCCCTCTCCGAAACCGGCCGCGAGGCGCGCGCGCTCGAGACGACACACGACAGCGAGCCGATCACCGCGGCCGAGATCGCGCGCCTGCCCCTCTCGCACCCGCCTGTCTCGTACAAGCCGAGCTCCGACGAGCCGACCGCCGCCGAGAGCCCTTTCGGTCGAGAGGATGCGGGAAAGGCGACGCCCACCGTGCCCGGCGCGAGCCCGCGCGGGACGCCGTCGGGACCTCCGCCGGCACGCGCGTCGCTACGACCGGGCACACCGTCCACGCCGTTGACGCGTACGGGCGTGGTCATGGGCACGCCGCTGTACATGGCCCCGGAGCTCCTCGGCGGCGCGCGTCACGCGAAGCCCGCGTCGGACATGTACGGCTTCGGGATCATGGCTTACCTGATCGTCACCGGCGAGCACCCGTTCCCCGAACGCAAGCTCGAGAAGTCCGCAGCAGTCCGCGAGGCGGAGCCGATCGCAGCAAGAGCGAAGAGCCTCTCGGTCGAGGTCGCCGAGATCCTCGATGGGTGCTTGCGGATCGATCCCGGAGCGCGCCCCGACGCAGCGCGTGTCGCCGAGGTGCTGTCGCGCGCTTCGTCCGCCGCAGCGGCGTGATGTTCTCGCGAGCCTTCTCACGAGAGCGCAGACGCGGTACGACCCGCGCATCATGAACAAGGTCCACCCGGACGCGAAGAGCGCGCTGAAGGACGTGCCCGATGGGGCGACGATCCTCTCCGGTGGGTTCGGCCTCTGCGGCATCCCCGAGAACTGCATCGCGGCCTTGCGCGAGCTCGGGGTGAAGAACCTCACCGTCGTCTCGAACAACTGCGGCGTCGACGACTTCGGTCTCGGCATCCTCCTCGGCAACCGCCAGATCGCGAGGATGATCTCGAGCTACGTCGGCGAGAACAAGGAGTTCGAGCGGCAGTACCTCTCCGGCGAGCTCGAGGTCGAGCTCACGCCGCAGGGCACGCTCGCCGAGCGTCTCCGCGCAGGCGGCGCCGGCATCCCCGCGTTCTTCACGCCGACCGGCGTGGGCACGGTGATCAGCGACGGTGGCCTGCCGCTGAAGTACGGCCCCGACAAGAAGCCGATCAAGATCAGCGAGAAGAAAGAGGTCCGCGAGTTCGACGGCCGCGAGTACGTCATGGAGCGCGGCATCGTCGGCGACTTCGCGATCGTGAAGGCCTGGAAGGGGGACCGCTACGGCAACCTCGTCTACCGCCACACGGCGATGAACTTCAACCCGATGATGGCGTCCGCCGCGAGGGTGACGATCGCCGAGGTCGAGGAGCTGGTCGAGGTCGGCGAGCTCGATCCGGATCACATCCACACCCCCGGCATCTTCGTGCAGCGCATCGTGAAGGGCCCCGCCTTCGAGAAGCGCATCGAGCGCCGCATGGTCAGGAAAGCCTGAGTAGGGAGATTCAGAGATGGCACCCCTGACGCGTGAACAGATCGCGAAGCGTGCGGCCCAGGAGCTGCGCGACGGCTACTACGTGAACCTCGGGATCGGCATGCCGACGCTGGTCGCGAGCTACATCCCCGAAGGCGTCGAAGTCATCCTCCAGAGCGAGAACGGCCTCCTCGGCATCGGCCCCTATCCGAGCGAGAAAGAGGTCGACGCCGACCTGATCAACGCCGGAAAAGAGACGGTCACGATGCTCAAGGGCTCGGCGACCTTCTCCTCGGCGGACTCGTTCGCGATGATCCGCGGCGGCCACATCGATCTCGCCATCCTCGGCGCGATGCAGATCTCCGAGCGCGGAGACCTCGCGAACTGGATGATCCCGGGGAAGATGGTCAAGGGGATGGGCGGCGCGATGGATCTCGTCGCGCGCGCCAAGCGCGTCGTCGTGATCATGGAGCACAACTCCAAGGACGGCGCGCCGAAGATCCTGAACGAGTGCGACCTGCCGCTGACCGGCAAGCGCGTCGTGCACCGCGTGATCACCGAGCTCGCCGTCATCGACGTCACGCCCGACGGGCTCTTCCTCAGGGAGGTCGCCCCCGGCATCAGCGCGAAGGAAGTGCAGGAGAAGACGCAGCCGACGCTCAAGGTCGACGGAGAGATCGCCGAGATCGCCGTCTGACGTGTCCGACGTGAACGAGGCGTCCGAGCGAGAGGCCGTCGCGACGGTGTGGGCGAGCCGCGCTTCTGCGGAGGGGAGCGTGCACGCGTACGCCGCCTACATCCTCGAGGATCTCCGCGCGATCGATGCGGATCGCGCGGTCCTCGAGCTCGCTGCCCGGATGGTGGCGGACGAGGAGCGGCACGTCGCGATCTGCGTCGACGTCGCGAGCCGCTACGCCGGACGCGCGATGGCAACGCCCGCGCCACGACCGATCGTCGATCCGCTCCGTGAGGTGCCGTTGCCGCTGCGCGCGACCTTGCGTGTCGTGGCGACGAGCTGCATCGGCGAGTCGTTCGCGAGCGTGTGGGTCGACGAGAGTGCGCGTCGCACGACGCCCAAGTGGCTGCACGCGGTGCTCCGCAAGCACCTCGCGGACGAGGTGCACCATGCGCGGGTAGGGTGGGCGCACCTCGCCTCGACGAAGGTGCGCGACCGCGACGAGATCGCCGCGTGGTTGCCGCGCCTCCTCGAAGCGAACCTCCATGCGTGGCGCACCTTCGCTCCGTGCTGGCCCGATGGCGGGTTCCCCGAGCACGGGCTCCCCTCGCACGCCGATACCCGCGCTTGGATCGACGAAGCGCTCGTCTCCCTGGTGCTGCCTGGATTCGACGAGGTCGGCGTCGACACCGCCGACGTCCGCGCGTGGCTTGCGCGAACGGCTGCGCTCGCGGGATGATTCGCCTCCCATGCGGCACCGGTTGTTCCACGCGATCGTCGTGCTCGGGACGACCAGCTGCACGGCGCTCACCTCCGACCCGCCGCTCGA
>JBKJQC010000238.1:0-7630 GCA_046593995.1 Polyangiales bacterium | reverse complement strand
GCGGGAAGGGCGCGCCGGCGATCGCAGTCCACGCCATTCCTTCGAAGAGCTCGGCGTCGAGCGCCTGACCGCTCTCGTTCGGGTCGGTCGAAGGCGTGGAGCCTCCGCGGCCACCTGCCACCAGCACCTGCCCGGTGTCGAGCTGCACTGCGGCGTTCAACGTCCGCGGCGCCCGCAGCCCGGCCGTGGTGGTCCACGCGGGATCGACAGCGATGGGAAACGCGAGATGCTCCGGGTCGAGCGCGAGATGGAGCGCACCGGCCCCGAGGCGCACGTCGAGCGTGCGTCGCCTTCCGCGGGCATCGACCGCGAACGGCGCGGGCGACACGAGCCTCGGGAGCTGCGCGCGGTCGTAGACTGTGATCGCCCCGCCGTGCACTTCGAGGTGGTCGACGGAAGGTCCCTTCTCGAGCGCGTAGGACCACTTCATCGGCGCGCCGGCACCGTGCAGGACGCGCAGCTCTTCGACGCGGTCCTCGGCGATCACCGAGACGACGTCGGTGCTCTTCGCGGCGTCCGCGAAGACGATCGCGCCTCGATCGATCGCCGCGTCGACGGCCGCGAGACCGGACGGACGGAGCTCGATCCACAGATCGGGATCGTCGCTCACGCCGACGTGCGTGACGCCGTCCGCGTGATCCGCGACGCGCGCGACGAGCTTCTCCTCACCGAGACGTCTCCACGCCCGCGAGCGCGGGAGCGCGGCGTTCGCGACCATGAACGCGCCCTCGATCCGCTTCAGGGAAGCAGGTCGAAGCAGGGTGTCGCCGATCCCAGGAGCGGCGCGAAGGATGTCGAGCGTCGACGTCGCCGCCGTAGCGGGCGGGCGTTCGCGGTCTTCACGCCCGCAGGCGACCATCGTCACGAACGCGACCCCGACCCACGCCTCGCGCCTCATCCAGGGATCAGAGCACAGGTCAGGAGGCGCTCCGACCACGGGGCGGGCGCGCTGCGCGCGGCGCGAGCGGTGGCACGAACATCGCACCAACGCCGCGGATGACCGCTCACGCGAACGCCGTGGACACTGCGTGTGATCCGGTCCGACCGACAGCTGCGGCGGCCGCTCCGCTGCGGGAGAGCGGCGACGTGCCGAGCGGGCTCGCGCGCTTCATCACCGCCAGTTCCAAGCAGATCATCTCCGAGTGGGAGGTCTTCGCGCAGAGCTGCTTGCCCGCTGCGGGCGCGATGGACCTGGCGCAACGTCGCGATCACCTCGCCGGCATGCTCGAGTCGATCGCCGCCGATCTCGGCACTGCGCAGACGACCCAGGAGCAGTCGGAGAAATCCAAAGGAAAGGACGATGCGCCCATCGACGCCGACACCGCGACACATGCGCACGGAACGCACCGTGCCGCGACCGGGTTCACGCCGTTGCAGATGGTCGCCGAGTTCCGCGCGCTCCGAGCGAGCGTCCTCCGCCTCTGGGCCGACGCGCAGACGGGGTTCGATCGCCGCCAGATCGACGAGGTGACGCGGTTCAACGAGGCCATCGACCAGCTGCTCGCCGAGTCCATCGCGCAGTACGGAAGAGACGTCGAGCACGCGAAGGATCTCTTCCTCGGCGTCCTCGGCCACGATCTCCGGAACCCGCTCGGCGCCATCATGATGTCGGCCACGCTGATGCTGCGGAGAGAGAGCGCCGACTGGGCGCACTCCAAGACCATGGCGCGCATCCTCAGCAGCGGCGCGCGCATGGACGGGATGATCGGGGATCTCGTCGACTTCACACGCACGCGCCTCGGCACCGGGATCACCCTCGCTCCGACGATGGTCGACCTCGCGACGATCGCCCGCGACACCGCAGAGGAGGTCATGGCGTTCCACCCTGAGTGCACCGTGGAATGTCACGCGTCCGGCGACCTGCATGGTCGGTGGGACCGCGGCCGGCTCGCGCAGGCGCTCTCCAATCTCGTCGGGAACGCCCGCCAACACGGCGCTCGGCGTACACCCGTGCGGATCACCGTACGCGCGGAGCCTGCGCACGTCGTACTGATCGTGCACAACCAGGGCTCGGTCATCGCCGCGCAGGATCTGCGCGAGATCTTCAATCCGTTCCGCCAGCTCGACTCCGGACGTGGCCGCGCGAAAGACGGCCGCAGCCTCGGCTTGGGCCTCTACATCGTGCAGTCGATCGTCGTCGCGCACGGCGGAACGATCGACGTCTCGTCGACGAACGAGGGGACGAGCTTCACCGTTCGGCTGCCGCGCAAGCTTCCTCAATCGAGTCAATCATCGAGTCAATCATCGAGTCAATCGAGCGCGTAGCCCTCCGCCTGGAGCTTGAACATCTTCGCGTAGCGTCCGTCCTCCGCGAGGAGCGCCGCGTGGGTCCCGTCCTCGACGATCGCGCCGTCTTCGAAGACCACGATGCGATCGGCCATCCGCACGGTCGAGAAGCGATGGGTGACGAGGAGCGCAGTTCGGCCGGCTTTCAGATCGCGGAAGCGCTGGAAGATCTCGTGCTCCGCCTCCGCGTCCATCGCTGCCGTGGGCTCGTCGAGGATCAAGATGCGACTCTTGCGCATGAACGCGCGCGCGAGCGCGATGCGCTGCCACTGGCCGCCGCTCAGATCGTCGCCGCCGAACGCGCGGCCGAGCGGCGTGTCGAGCCCCTCTTTCAGTCGTCCGACGATCGCCTTTGCGCCCGCGTCGTCGACGGCCTGACCGACCGCGACATCGTCCTCGCGCGCGGGGAGCCAACCGACGCCGACGTTGTCGCGTGCGCTGAACTGGAACCGGGCGAAGTCCTGGAAGATGACCCCGATCTTGCGCCGCAGGTCGGACGCGGTGACCGTCGCCACGTCGACGCCGTCGACGATGATCGCTCCCGACGTCGGGCGGTGGAGCCCGACGAGCAGCTTGATCAACGTGGTCTTGCCGGCGCCGTTGCGGCCGACGAGCGCGACCGTCTCGCCGGGCTCGATCACGAGGTTCACGTTCGCGAGCGCGGGCCGCTCGGCGCCTTGATAGCGGAAGCTCACGTCGCGGAACTCGATGCGCGGTGCGACGGACCCGTCTTCCTCCAGCGGCGGGAAGTCCTCGCCGGCGTCCGGCTCGTCCTCCGGCACCTCGAGGAACTCGTACAAGTTCGTCATGAACAGGTCGTCCTCGTAGATGCGCGCGACCGACGACAGCGCGGACTGCAGCGTGCTCTGCCCCTGCCGCAGGATGGTGATGTAGAGCGTCATGCTCCCGAGGCTGATGATGCCGGCGACCGTGCGGAGCGCGATCACCGCGTACGCGCCGTAGAGCGCGAGGTTCGCGAGGAACCCGAGCGCGAAGGACCAGCGGCCGTGGGACGCCGCGAGCGCCGACTCCTCTCCGTGGAACCCGAGGTGGATCTCGCGGTACTTGTCCGTCAGCCACTTCGCGAGCCCGAAGAGCTTCACCTCCTTGACGGTCTGATCGGTGGTGAGGACCGCCTCGAGGTAGAAGAGACGACGGTTGCGCATCGTACGCGCGCGCTGCATCGCGAACGTCTTGCGACCGTGGCGCGCCTCGGCGAGGAACGGCGGGAGCGCGGTCGCGACGATGACCAGCACCGCCCACGCCCCGAGCCCCACGATTAGCGCCGCGTACCCGACGAGGGTGATCACGTGCCGCACCATCGCGAGCGAGTGGTTCACGAGGCTGAGCGGCCGGCTCGACGCCTCGCGACGCGCCTGCGTCATCGAGTTGACGAACTCCGGATCCTCGAACCTCGCGTAGCTCACGCGCGCCGCCTTCTCGAGGATCATCGAGTTCACGTGCAGCCCGAGCTTCGAACGGAGGACGACCTGCGCGTAGCCGTGCGTCTGCACGACCAGCGCGCGCGCGGCGACCAGCCCGAGCTCGACGCCGACCCACGTCAGCGTTGGTCCCGCCAGTGTGAAGAGGGGAGGCCGCGGGGACGCGAGGCGGATCGCGGCGACGATCGCGTCGACGATCTGCTTCCCCACCCAGGCGATTGCCACCAGGCCGAGGGCGTCGAGCACCTGACACACGAGCAGCACGAGGAGCAGCGTCCGGTCGACCGAAGCGACCATCGCCAGGGTTCGCGTCGCGTGCGCGAAGACTCGGCGTATGCTGTCGCGGTTCGGCTCCGCCCTCACGTCCGGGGGAGGGTCCCCGATGTCCCGCCGCCCCGTGAATCCGCCTGCTCCCACGTCACCTCCACCTCGTTCGCGACCGCCAGCCATGCAGCTCCTCGAATACACCGACCACCGCAAAGATCCCCAAGGATGGGCCGATGGTCTCGGCGTCTCGCGCGCCGCGATCGATCTCTACGCCGCCTCGGATGTCTTCGACTTCCACATCGATTCGTTCATCTGGACGCGCATCTTCGGCTACGACCTGACGCAGCGCCATGGGACCGGGCTCTTCAATGCCCGGTTCTATTCGCAGGTCGACTTCCCGCGCATCCGCGAGGCCGGCGTCACGGGCGCCTGCTGGGTGATCACGACGAACCCGGCGAAGGTCGCGACCGAGCGCGCCGACGCCTTCGTGAAGAACATCCACGAGCTGCGCTCGATCTTCGCGAGCGTCCCGAACGAGTTCGCAGTGGTCCGCAACGTCCGCGAGTACCGAGCGGCGCGCGCCGTCGGGAAGCACGGCGCGTTCATCGGCATGCAGGGCGGCAACGCGCTCGATCGCGATCTCTCCGCGGTCGATCTCATCCCCGACGACCTCGTCCTCCGCATCACGCTGGTCCACCTCTCGAGCTCGGCCTTGGGCGTGACGTCCTCACCTCTCGCGGGGATGGGCGCGGGCAAGGGGAAGTCACGCGGACTGACGCCCCTCGGCCGCGACTACGTGCGTCGCCTGAACGAGAAGAAGATCTTCCTCGACCTCGCGCACATCAGCCGCGAAGGCTTCTTCGACGCGCTCGAGGTCCACGACAAGTCGCAGCCGTTCCTCGTCACGCACACCGGCGTGAACGGCGTCTTCCCCCACTGGCGCAACCTCGACGACGATCAGATCAAGGCCGTCGCGGACACCGGCGGAACGATCGGCGTGATGTTCCACGGCGAGTTCCTCGACGGCCGGCGTTGGGGCGGCGCGATGGAGGCGATCGTGCGTCACCTCGAGCACATCGTGAAGGTCGCCGGCGACGACTACGCCTCGCTCGGTAGCGACTGGGACGGAGCCATCTCGACCCCGCGCGACATGCCCACCTGCCTCGAGCTCCCGAAGCTCGTCGACCTGATGCTGAAGCGCGGCTGGAAGGAGCAGAGCGTCCGCAAGGTCCTCGGCGGCAACGCGCTCCGCGCGATCGAGCTCCTGCGCGGCTGAAGCCGGCGCGCTGTTCGCACGCGTCGCGGAACGCGACGTTCTCCCGCGCGAGCCACGGAGGTCGAAGCGTCGAGCGCGTAACGGTTGACCGTCATCACACGACGGATGGGCGTGCTGCGATTCGACGAGCGTGGGGGGAAGACGAAGGTCGCCGGGTTCGCGGCGGCGGTGGTCGGCGGCGCGTGGGCCGTGCTGGCCGCGGGTGACGGCTCGAAGCAGTCCTTGATGCGTGTCGCGTTCGTGCTCTGCGCGATGACGCTGCACGCGCTCGGATGGCTCGTCGCCACCTCGCAGTCGCACGTCGACGTTCTGCCGGGGGGGAGTGCTCGCAGGGGGGGAGCACCGCCGACCACCGTCCCGCACCCGGGGGGACCGACGCGCGCGCGTTTGGGATTCGCTCGCGTGCGGTACATCGACGCTCCGCAGCCGCTCCGCCCGGTCTCGCAGCGCTTCGCCGACTGTCGCGTGCGCCAGGCTTTCCGGCCGGGCTGACGCGTCTCCGGGGAGGACGAAAGAGCGGCGGGAGCGCGCGGGGTGTGCGCGTGATATTCGAAGAGGGTGCGTCTCGTGCGCTCTTGCGTGGCCGCTCTCTTCCTCGTGCTCGGGTGCGCCTCGCGTCCGGTGCGCGCTCCCGCGCCCTCGCCTGCATCGCTACGCGTCGACGTGGTGACGGACTTCGCGCCCACACGGGTGCGCGCGGTGCGGGTGATCGTCGACGGAGCGCTCTTCCCGGAAGCGACGCCCATCGTGCTCGCCGAAGGGGGGCACGTCGCGACCATCGACGTCGACATCGTCGAGCCGTGCGAGGGCACCGACGAAGCGCACCGCCGCATCCACGTACGCGCCGCGACCATCGTCTACACCCAGAGCACCGGGACCGGGCTGCGGCTGATCCTCAAGGCGCGCCCCGACGCGGCGTACCTCGACGCACGGCTCGCGGTCAGCGGCGGCTCGCTCGCGCCTCCCACAGCCGACGAGCGCGCGCAGTCCGCCGACGCCCCGGTTGCGGTCGAGAACCCTGCGGTGTGGATCGACGACGCGTTCTGTCACGACGAGTGATCGCCGACTACTCTCGCGGAAATGCTCTTCGCGTACGATCGCGCTTCGCGGAAGCTCGTCGAGGGATCCGCGACCGCGGCGACACCTTGGCTGCACGTCGTGTCGCCGACGGACGAGGAGATGGGGAGCCTGCGCGGGCGGGTGCCCGCGAGCTTCCTCCCGCACCTCTCGGACGTCGACGAGCTCGCGCGGGTCGATCGCGACGGCGACGCGCGCCTCGTGATCGTGCGCGTGCCGCGGAAGCACGGCGCGCTCTCGGCAGTGCCATACACCGCGTCGATGATGGCGATCGTCGTCTCCGAGGGAAGCATCGTCACCATCTCGCCCTACCCGAACGAGGTCGCCGAGGCGGTGCTCGCACGCGAGGACTTCGACGTCGACAGCCCGCAACGCTTCGTGCTCCACGTCGTGTTGTGCGCCGCCGAGCGCTTCCTCGCGCACCTGCGCGAGGTGAATCGCGACATCGATGCGCTCGAAGACGAGCTGCAGACGTCGATCCGGAACCACGACGTGTACTCGTTGCTGAAATTCCAGAAGTCGCTCGTGCACTTCTCGACCGCGCTCTCGTCGAACGCGCTGATGCTCGACCGCCTGAAGAAGGACGCTGCGTTCGAGATCGCGGGCAACGATCTCGATCTCTACGAGGACGTCGAGGTGGAGCTCCGTCAGGCCGACGAGATGACGGCCATCTCACGGAACATCCTCGGGGAGATGATGGACGCGTTCGCGTCGATGATCTCGAACAACCTCAACGCGGTGATGAAGGTCCTCACCTCGATCACGATCGTGCTGATGTTCCCGATGCTGATCGCGAGCTTCTTCGGGATGAACGTCGGCCTGCCGCTGCAGCAGCACCCGTCGGCATTCGTGCTCCTCCTCGTGCTCTCGGTCGCGGTCGCGGCGACGATCGCTGCAATCTTCTTCCGCAAGCGGTGGCTCTGACCGTTCCGACGACCGTCAGCCTATGATTGGACGGGCATGGCCGACAGCAGCTCCCGCGCAGGGACGACGTACGTCTCCAAAGAGATCCTCGACTGGGCGAACCGTGTCCACGCTCCGCACGACGAAGCGCTCGGCGCCGCGTTCGACACCCCGGGACGCGCGCAGATCCCGGCGATCATGGTCGGGCCCTCGGAGGGGAAGCTGCTCGAGCTCCTACTGCGCATGGTGTCGGCGAGGACGGTCGTCGAGGTCGGGACGCTCGCCGGGTACTCGGCGATCCGCATGGCGCAGGCGCTCCCGAGCGACGGCAAGTTGTACACCATCGAGCACGAGCCGAAGCACGCCGAGCTCGCGCGGC